>NZ_JBIDFF010000077.1:0-1044 GCF_046635645.1 Gilliamella sp. BG2 | reverse complement strand
TTAAGTGAATAGAAAGATAAAGCTCTTTAACAATTAGGAACAAGCTGAAAGAAACGAGTTCTCGTTTTTACGAAAGGCTTTTAATTATAGGTTGAGTTAAAGTTTATTGAGCTTTAATTGAACAATCTATAAATAAAAAGAGAATAAGTAAGAAAGAGAAGAAAGCGTAATTTAAACCAAGACAACTGTGAGTTGTAAGGTTAAGAAATTAAGCGTACACGGTGGATGCCTAGGCAATCAGAGGCGAAGAAGGACGTGTTAATCTGCGAAAAGCGACGGTAAGCTGATAAAAAGCGTAATAGCCGTCGATATCCGAATGGGGAAACCCAGTGTAGGAAACTACACTATCATCTAATGAATTCATAGTTAGATGAGGCGAACCGGGAGAACTGAAACATCTAAGTACCCCGAGGAAAAGAAATCAACCGAGATTCCCTGAGTAGCGGCGAGCGAAAGGGGAGTAGCCCAAGCGGGTAGCATAAAGTATTAGTGGAAGCGTCTGGAAAGTCGCACGATAGAGGGTGAAAGTCCCGTACACGAAGGTACGTTATGTGGAAGCTTATAGAGTAGGGCGGGACACGTGATATCCTGTCTGAAGAAGGGGGGACCATCCTCCAAGGCTAAATACTCCTGATTGACCGATAGTGAACCAGTACCGTGAGGGAAAGGCGAAAAGAACCCCGGGAGGGGAGTGAAATAGACCCTGAAACCGTGTACGTACAATCAGTGGGAGCTGTTACCGTTGGGTAATAGTGACTGCGTACCTTTTGTATAATGGGTCAGCGACTTATATTCTGTAGCGAGGTTAACCGAATAGGGGAGCCGAAGGGAAACCGAGTATTAACTGTGCGTTAAGTTGCAGGGTATAGACCCGAAACCCGGTGATCTAGCCATGGGCAGGTTGAAGGTTGGTTAACACTAACTGGAGGACCGAACCGACTAATGTTGAAAAATTAGCGGATGACCTGTGGCTGGGGGTGAAAGGCCAATCAAACCGGGAGATAGCTGGTTCTCCCCGAAAGCTATTTAGGTAGCGCCTCATGA
>NZ_JBIDFF010000076.1:0-1057 GCF_046635645.1 Gilliamella sp. BG2 | reverse complement strand
ACCCATTAATAATAAATTGAAAAAATGAGGTTTATATGAATACACAGGAAATACAAACAAAATACGGCATTATTTATGCACGAAATGCATTGATATTATCTGACGTTAAATTAGAATGTATACCATTCACTTTGATGGTCAATACATCATTATCACTAGCAGGCTGTAAGCCAAAAATCTTAAATGTTCCAGAAGTTAAAGTTACATTTATTTTTAGTGATATTGATAGCTTATCTATTTATCTAATAGATGAATACCCTTATGAAAAATATTCAAAATCTAGTTTTGATTTAGTTGATGAAGTTCATAAAAAAGGCAAGCAACGCGTAATTCTTAGTACTTATGATCATATTTTTGATGTTATTGGCAGATATAAAATTGAATATGATTAATTGATAGAAGAAATACCAACATAAACCTATCTATTGTTGGTTGTTGACAGCCTAAAAATACTCAGTAAGTATTGGTAATAGAAATTATTCTAAATAAAATTCATAAAACACGGTTCTATCTTTCAGCCTTTGATTAAATAGCTTGGAATTTTGATTCACAAAGTATTAAACAATATTTGGATGTTGGTAACAGAGTTTGATATGTTAAAACTGAATGTTTTTGCTGATCAAAATTTAATATTTGAACACGCCTTTCCTGTTGCATCCTTATTTACTTAATAAAATGCCGTTAGCTCAAACTAACGGCATTTTTATTTTTTATAAGATAATTTTTGTCAAAAAGTTTCAGGTAACTATACGTTTCAGTAAAAAATGAATCAAATAACTAAGTGTTGATCTTAATGAAAACGAGAGATAAATAAGTTATATATCTTTGATAACTTTGGTAAACGTCAATACCCTAGTACCTGTTATTAACAGGTGTCTTTATATTATTAAAAAGATTAGAATACTTAGGATTTTATTCAGATGATTTATCGCAGATAAATTTGTCTGTAAATATATAAAAAGATTTTTCAGAAAAACAATACCCATTAATAATAAATTGAAAAAATGAGGTTTATATGAATACACAGGAAATACAAACAAAATACGGCATTATTTAT
>NZ_JBIDFF010000075.1:0-1091 GCF_046635645.1 Gilliamella sp. BG2 | reverse complement strand
AATGACTAAATTAACACAGCAAGAGTTAGAAAAAGAAGTAGAAAGATTTAAAAAACATCTAATTACTCCAATTCCTATGGGGATAGAAGATTATAAAAAGAATGAGTTTATTAAAAAAATTTTAACGCAAGATGTTGATTTTATTAATTCCGCATTGCTTGCATGGCTAGCAAGAGCTGAATTAGACGGGGATCGGGGTGAGCAATGAGTGATGAAGTGATTGTAGCAATAGCTTCGTTTGTTTTTTTGGATTTCGTAATTTGGAGAGCAACTAAATGACAAAACCAACGCTGAACGATTTTATTAAAGACCCGTTCAAAGCTATGCGAAAGGGATACTATCCTGATTTTATGAGCTGTTTATCATTAAAAGCGTCATCGTTCGGAATTAAACAGCTAAACGATATTAAAGGTGAGTTTTTTTGGATTCTTAATCAAGAAGCAATTTTATTTCCAATACACTTGCTAAGCCTTGTTATATATACATTTCTAATATTAACAACGCCTATTCTTTTTCCAGTTTGGGCATTGATATTTTGGTTCAACGTTAGAAAGCAATATAAACGCTATCACGAAAAGATGAAGAACAAATCGACGCTAATAGTTGAGCATTCGGAGTGATAAACATGGCTAAAGAAATACGATTAACACACGAACTAGCACGCGCGACAGCGATTAACGTAATAAGTCAATTACCAGTCAATAGCGAGCGTCCATTGCGGATTGTAATTGATGAAGACAATCGCACGTTAGCACAAAATCGCATGATGTGGGCTGTTTTAAATGATATTGCAAAACAAGTTGAATGGAACGGAGAAAAGCTCACAGCAGAGGAATGGAAGCATTTAATCACGGCTAATTTGCACGGGCAGAAATGTGTAAAGGGAATTCAAGGCGGACTGGTGTTTATGGGGTTATCAACGCGAAGAATGAATAAAAAAGCATTTGCTGATGTGGTGACTTGCGCTGAACAGTTCGGGGCTGAAAATGGCGTTATATTTAGCTCAGATGCACAGGAAGCGATTCGACTGGCTGAACAGTACAAAGACCAATTATCAAAGGTGGCATGATGAACAATGAACACAAAGAACA
>NZ_JBIDFF010000074.1:0-1126 GCF_046635645.1 Gilliamella sp. BG2 | reverse complement strand
GTGTGTGTCTAGCTTTGCTGTCGATTCTGTAGATGTTGACGACATCAATGTCGCCGACATGCATGAAATTTGGACATAAAAAAACCGCAATTAAGCGGCTTCATTCAATAATTTTATTCGGCAATAAATCTATAAAAAATTAAATTTTTTTGATAAATATTGTTGACTTTTATTGTAAGTTAACTTACAATAAAAACATCAAGTGAGGGACTTGATAAGGTAAACCCCCGACCTAAGACGAGGGCTTAAGGAGAAGAAAAATGAAAAAGAAAATATTCATTTTAATTCTGCTACTTTTGATTAGCTCCCCAGCATTCTAAAGTAGTTCAAAGGAGAGGGAAACCTCTCCGATGACCTTAAATATAACAATTTAATTTTAAAAAATCAAGGCGGATAACATGGCATTAACAAGAGTTGAAATTAATCAAAAAAGCGACCAAAAACGAGGAGTTAAAGTAAAAGGCTTCAAACTACACGTTGATGATATCGCATTAATTGAACAGGCAAGTAAAAGCTTAGATGTACCACAAGCTCAACTTATTGTTGATGCTGTGAAATTCTATCTTGATAACAAAAAAGCCTCTTAATTGAGGCTTATATGTAACTATTTACACTGTTGAGTAATGAATCTATTATCATTACCCTGAATTTGTTTAATTTGTTGATTGCGTTCGCATTCCCATTTTTCAGGTGGAAACATTTTATCCCACGCTGTCATCAATTTTTCTTCTTGATTAGATAAATTAATTTTGTATTTATCAGACATATATAGATATGTGCGCGCTATCATCCCGCGAATTTCATCGCGCGGCTGAAATTTTCTTTCTTTGAAATCTACAGCCGTTTTACATTGTCCGTATTGATCAAACATATCTGTAAACAGCGAATAACGATAGTTAGAACGGTCACCGTTTACCTCACCGATAGCAGGTTGCAAGTTGTGCATGTCACCTTCCATTTTATTAAAAGTAACATCTTTTTTACACGCTTTACGTCCACCGTCTCGCCAACATTGCAGATGACGACCGAAGTTTTCGGCTGGCATAACATGCTCCCACTCAATGCGAGACGCTCTATTTAAATTCTTTCTTGGCTTATAACCGCATTTACCAAAATCTACAACACC
>NZ_JBIDFF010000073.1:0-1173 GCF_046635645.1 Gilliamella sp. BG2 | reverse complement strand
GCGCTATTTTTTTATTAAAATAAAATAATTATTAATCATAATGTTAAGTTATGATGATTTTAAGGTTGATCCAGGGCTATTATTAGAGGAAAAGAATAAATGCTCTATGGTGATTTCCACCATACAGGTATTACATTTGCAATCTGCTAAAAAGCCAGCAGGTTTATTAAATTGAATTGAATTACTCAACCATAGCTATTTATGGTTACCCATTTAGTAATAGCAGTCAAAAAAATTATTTCAATTCGCGGTTTTGCATAAAAAGCAGGGTGGGCGGTTTATAACGTATAGGGTCGTAGGAATTTACACCCCCCTCCTATTGGTTGGCTTAGTGAATTTTTGGACACGTTAGAAAGCAATCTAATAATTCGCCTTATTAGATTATAATAGCCTTATTATTAGTAAGTTAGGTGGCAATATGGCAGGGCGAAAATCAAAGATAAAGGACATGTTAAAACTAGGGCAAGAGTATTTGCATAAGCAGGGCTATATCAAAAATGGGGAAGTTATTCCCTCTATGGCTGGACTGGCTTTATATGCTAACTGTTCAAGGTCAAGTTTATATAATTATGCGAGTTCAAGCGAAGAATTTAAGGACATGTTAGAACTTATCAAAGCGCGCCAAGAAGTCGAGTTAATTAATAAAGGCTTAAAAGGCGAGTTTAACGCAAGTATTGCTAAATTGATGCTTGCTAATCATGGTTATTCTGAAAAACAGATATTAGATCATCAATCTATGGGTAGTAGCATTACAGCCAAATCCAAACCAATGCGCATAGAACTAGTATCGCCACAACCAAAGGATTTAACCGCCTGACAAGCAAAGAGCATAAAAATGTTTTACGAGTAATTAGAGGCTTGTTATCCGCTCAAGTTTTAGACGCTCAAATTGAGCCGCTTCCTATAGAATTTAAATATCCGAAAATCCATTTAATATAGGTATCCAAACAAGTATCCAGTAAAAAGGTATTTAATAAATGGATACCAATTTAATCATAAAAGGCAGTTATCTTCATTATGAAGACAGCTTATAAAATTCTTTCATAAATTTCAATTTAAAGAAAATTAAATATTTATTATTGTTTTTCTCATATTGATTTATATTCTGTTTTAAACAGTTAAATACATATTGATATAACAAAATAGAGCTATATAATATTACACAACTTGTGT
>NZ_JBIDFF010000072.1:0-1248 GCF_046635645.1 Gilliamella sp. BG2 | reverse complement strand
TTAACAAGATTCGATATTTTTTCCACGCCTTTAACTGCGCTTCTTCGTCGGCTTCTTGCATATCTAAATCAATGATATCTTGCAAAATAGCTATTTTTTCGTTAGCTTCGTTGATTAATGAGTTTTTTAATGCCTGGTTATTTTTGATGAGATGTTCATTTTTTGCATCTTCATCTAATACCCATTTTTTGCCGTCCCACTTACAAAATTCGAACGGTTCAAGCTCTGTATAACCATTTTTGATTTTACCGAGGTAATCGATTTTTTCCGCACTTTTCGTTTCAATGTTATATACGGTTTTCTCTCTGCGGTCCTCAACTAAAACCCATTTTCCGTTTTGTTCACATGGCCAAGAGCCGTCCTTGAATTCAGGCGCTATGCGTAACGCATTATCTGGCGGTAATGTATCATCATTAGCTTCTAGCTCATGTGTGAATGGTCTTAGTTCATTTGTGTTATCGAAATAATAATTAATCATATTAAACTCCTAGATAAATTGCTGGTGTCATGCCGACATTAATAACAGTAGTTTCAGGTCCAGTGCGTGTTGCTCGTGATAAATCAAATCCCATTTTTGCGCTAACTCCAACTTCAGTTGGCGAATATTTTGCAATTGATGGGTTAGTACCGTTTTCATAAAATGGACCATATCCCCCCCAAATAACGCCAGCTCTCGACCCTGCGATACCATCCATGCTAAATCCGCCCGTAATATTACGAATCGCATCATCTTCAGTGCTACCAACTTGTCTGTTAGCTCCATTAACCGCACGCTCAAAAAAACCACGACCGTCGGGCGCAAAAGCTGTTGGTACATTAATATACTGTTTACCGTCAATTGTTTTTATCGTAATGCGATGATCGTTTTTATAATTAGCTGACAAACTATTTAAAGCTCGCCCTTGCGGTGAATCTAAAAGGAAGTTGTCACCATTTCTAAAATACCAACCGAACGGTAATTCATCACGCCGAAACGGCATTAACCTCTGATCGCCGATCATGTCTTTGATAACAACATTATGTACGATTAATGAACCGGAAATCGACTGGCTTTCTTCACCCGTTTTTTTGATAAAATTTGAATTATCGATAGTAGACGCCCAATTTTTAGCATCATCTGCCGACTTGGCGGCGTTCATTTCAGATGTTTTAGCATTGTCTTCCGACACTTTAGCCGCATTCGCGCTATTACTAGATTGCTCTGCTGAGTTACGTGACTCTGTAGCTGATGAACTCGCACTATCTGCA
>NZ_JBIDFF010000071.1:0-1316 GCF_046635645.1 Gilliamella sp. BG2 | reverse complement strand
ACCAAGGCGACGATCTCTAGCTGGTCTGAGAGGATGACCAGCCACACTGGAACTGAGACACGGTCCAGACTCCTACGGGAGGCAGCAGTGGGGAATATTGCACAATGGGGGGAACCCTGATGCAGCCATGCCGCGTGTATGAAGAAGGCCTTCGGGTTGTAAAGTACTTTCGGTGATGAGGAAGGTAATGAATCTAATAGGTTTATTAATTGACGTTAATCACAGAAGAAGCACCGGCTAACTCCGTGCCAGCAGCCGCGGTAATACGGAGGGTGCGAGCGTTAATCGGAATGACTGGGCGTAAAGGGCATGTAGGCGGATAATTAAGTTAGGTGTGAAAGCCCTGGGCTCAACCTAGGAATTGCACTTAAAACTGGTTAACTAGAGTATTGTAGAGGAAGGTAGAATTCCACGTGTAGCGGTGAAATGCGTAGAGATGTGGAGGAATACCGGTGGCGAAGGCGGCCTTCTGGACAGATACTGACGCTGAGATGCGAAAGCGTGGGGAGCAAACAGGATTAGATACCCTGGTAGTCCACGCTGTAAACGATGTCGATTTGGAGTTTGTTGCCTAGAGTGATGGGCTCCGAAGCTAACGCGATAAATCGACCGCCTGGGGAGTACGGCCGCAAGGTTAAAACTCAAATGAATTGACGGGGGCCCGCACAAGCGGTGGAGCATGTGGTTTAATTCGATGCAACGCGAAGAACCTTACCTGGTCTTGACATCCACAGAATCTTGTAGAGATACGAGAGTGCCTTCGGGAACTGTGAGACAGGTGCTGCATGGCTGTCGTCAGCTCGTGTTGTGAAATGTTGGGTTAAGTCCCGCAACGAGCGCAACCCTTATCCTTTGTTGCCATCGATTAGGTCGGGAACTCAAAGGAGACTGCCGTTGATAAAGCGGAGGAAGGTGGGGACGACGTCAAGTCATCATGGCCCTTACGACCAGGGCTACACACGTGCTACAATGGCGTATACAAAGGGAGGCGACCTCGCGAGAGTAAGCGGACCTCACAAAGTACGTCTAAGTCCGGATTGGAGTCTGCAACTCGACTCCATGAAGTCGGAATCGCTAGTAATCGTGAATCAGAATGTCACGGTGAATACGTTCCCGGGCCTTGTACACACCGCCCGTCACACCATGGGAGTGGGTTGCACCAGAAGTAGATAGCTTAACCTTCGGGAGGGCGTTTACCACGGTGTGGTTCATGACTGGGGTGAAGTCGTAACAAGGTAACCGTAGGGGAACCTGCGGTTGGATCACCTCCTTACGAAGAGCTCGTAAGTGTTCACACAGATTGTTTGTTTAGAAGA
>NZ_JBIDFF010000070.1:0-1336 GCF_046635645.1 Gilliamella sp. BG2 | reverse complement strand
GATTTTTGTAGTTATCTTGATGCGCTTGATTATCCCAATGGTATGTTTATTGGCAATATGGGAATAATGCCCTTTAACCCCCGAAAATATTTATATCATGCTTATATTGAATACATCCGCAATACAGGTTTAAACAATCCGTTATCACTGACGCAATTTGGCACATCGCTTAATTATGCAATGAAAGAAAACGGTAAAGACTACATGCGTAAAAGAGCAAATAAAGGGATGAGGACCAACGTAGAGCTTAATATCAATACTAGTCAAGATTGGCTACCCAAAGCCGAAGAACCAAAACTTAAAGGAGTATAAAAGAAAATGAAATCATTGAAATCACTTGCTGACGCTATAGCGGAAACTTATGTTAATGAAATGATAGCTAAACAAGGTAATACCATATTTACCTTTGTTAATGATGGCGACACTTACACAGGAACTATCACAAAAGAACAATTATCATCGGGGTTAGTTGAACTAGCACTATTTTGTACAGAAAACGGTAGAAAATCTGACCCATTTCATTTTATCGAAGATATGATTAATTTTTATAGTAAACCTTGGCATATAACCGACTGGGGGAATAGAGCTATAAAAATATATACCGAACAATCATTACTACAAACCCCAACGCGCGTTTATCATTAGGAGATTATTATATGACGACATACTTTTCACGTGACAAAGATTTTACTATTACTTGCAGCGTAGAACTAAAAGACTTACTAGAAGCAACTGACAAAGCAAAAAAAGAACTTAAGGAATTAAGTGATAGTGGAGCGAAAGCATCAAAAGGCATAGATAAATTAGAATCCTCAGCAAAAAGCGCAGGAGGAGCACTTGGTAAGCTTACTACTATTGCTAAGGCTGTATCTGCTGCTTTAGTTTCTAACCAAATTATTTCTTATGCACAAAGCTGGAACGAGCTAGAAGACCGTATACAAAACACTGGCGCAACCGCATCACAAACTAAAGACATTTTAGACCAGCTCCTAGCAACTTCTGACCGAAACGGTCGTACAATTGAAGAATCATCAGAGTTATATATTCGTCTTTCTAACTCTATGGGCGAGCTAGGATATAGTACGCAAGGTACGCTATCTTATATTGGCTCAATGTCCGATTTATTGACTATCAATAAAACAAGCACTATAGGCGCAGAATCTGCTATCAATGCGCTAACCAAAGCGCAAATGAAAGGTAAGCTTGCTGGCGTTGATGCGATGACTGTATTTGGGCATATGCCTAGCGTTTTGGGAACATTATCCAATTACCTAAAGAAGAACGCCAAATCAACTAAAGAAGCTGAGAAAATAACAGAGCAATACGTAAGGCAGTT
>NZ_JBIDFF010000069.1:884-1455 GCF_046635645.1 Gilliamella sp. BG2 | reverse complement strand
GTAGTTCAATTTTTTCTTTTGTGGGGTTGGGTTGGGTTTGCGTACCATATTTTTGACTTCTAATTTAATTTATTAACCCTTTGTAAGTGCTTTAATTTGCGATATTGGCGTAATTCACGGAAAACGATACCCATGCGAGACATAGATTTTAGGGATTCTTCAACAAATGATTGTAAATTTTGAATATCTAAATCTACTTTATAGACGGATAGATTAAGTAAATTACAAAAATCATCCCATGTTCCTGAAAATTCCGAACCGTTCGGAGTTTTCTTTTCTTTAACTAATTGATATGATTTGTTTTGATTTATAAATACTAATTTAGAAATCCGAACAGTTCGGAAATATGAAAATAAAGACAGGCTTGATTTTTGATATGTAAAATCCAAACCGTTTGGTTTACCCTATTATTAAAAGTGCCGGTCGGCAGTCTTCAATAAATAAAACTCGTCACCGTGACGGATTTTAAGCCATTAAAAGTCCTAACAGTTAAGACTTTTTACTTATCTATAAATCCGCAGGCGGTCTGCATTTTTGGATATAAAATCCCAAACCGTTTGGCGTTTTCTCT
>NZ_JBIDFF010000069.1:0-788 GCF_046635645.1 Gilliamella sp. BG2 | reverse complement strand
TGTTAGGACTTTTTACTTATCTATAAATCCGCAGGCGGTCTGCATTTTTGGATATAAAATCCCAAACCGTTTGGCGTTTTCTCTCTGCAAAATCCCTTACAGTCAGGAGAAATCAAATTATATCAAAAGTGCCGACCGTCGGCAGTTTTCAATAAATAAAACTCGTCACCGTGACGGATTTTAAACCATTAAAAGTCCTAACAGTTAGGACTTTTTACTTATCTATAAATCCGCAGGCGGTCTGCATTTTTGGATATAAAATCCCAAACCGTTTGGCGTTTTTCTCTCTGCAAAATGTCTGACGGTCAGAATACTCAAAAACTGCCGATGTAAGTAACAAATAAAAATAAACAATTTAAAATTAATATATTGGATTAATTAAATTGCTTACATTGGCGTATCTGATAATTTTTTACACTATTTAATCAGGACACTTCTTAATTGATTTATCTCGATCTAAACGTTGCTTACAAGCCTCTTTCACCCAACTAGCAAAAGATTCTTGTCTGTTTGCTAGTTGCGTTCTAATTTCTGCTAGTAACTCATCTTCAAAACGGATTGTTTGTCTTGTGCTGTTTGTTCTTTCATATGATTTTTTATTTTTCTCTTGCATTGGTGCGAACCAGTATGATAAATTATAGTTAATGGTTCGAACCATTATAACGTGAAGATAAAAAAATACAATGCCTCGAAGTGCTACCAACACTATCAAGGCATCTAACCACAAACATTATTAGAGGTAATGAATATGGCTATTCGCAATAATACCGTATCGCCTAAATTTGGGC
>NZ_JBIDFF010000068.1:0-1529 GCF_046635645.1 Gilliamella sp. BG2 | reverse complement strand
GTTGTATTCCTCTTGAGTTTTTATTTCTCCTTCTTTCCGTAATACATCTAGTGATTTTTTCGATTTTTTGAATGAATTTTCTTCGGCTTCAATTGGGCTTTTTAATGAACCAAGTTCTTTATAAGCTTGTGATGCTTCGATTAGCTTTCTAAGCTCTTCTGTTTGTTTTGCTGTAACTTTACCGCCCATTTTTTGAGTAATAGCAAGTAATTCAGCTTCAACCGTCATACCCTTAGATTCGAGTTTAGCCACTTCTAGCTTGTCGCTAAGTTCTTTGATTTCTTCGGCGTATGATTTTGTTGTGCCTTTTTTATTGCTTGCCTTAATTTTATTGTTTTCCGCTGACAACACTCTTAATTGTGCTATCAACGGCTGTAAAGCAACCGCTTGGTCATTTGTTAACTTAGTAAAGTTGGTTTGACCAAGTGCCAGCGCCACTAAGTCTTCCCTATACTCATTAGCTCTATCACCCAACGCCGAATAAAGCCCGTCCAAGACAAATGCCGCTTCACTATTTTCTTTGGCTTTCAACTTAGCAATTTCAAGCTCTTTGGATATGCTCGCAAGCTTTTTATCAATTTCTGATTTTGATGCGTCATCCCAGTTTTTTGCTAATTCCTTACCATTATTTACAAGCTTTGGTCCTATACGGGAAGCTAGTATGTCTTCAACTTCTGCTATTTGTTTTTGGGCTGCTAATATTCCGTCAAGAATTTCTTTTTCTTGTTCACGCTGTTTATTTCTAGTGACAAGAGCTTCATTTATTCGTTTTTCATTTGAGTAAATGCCTTTACCATCCAAGATATCTTGTGTTGAATTCATTTGGACGCGCAATAACTTCAACTGCTCTTGTGCATTTTTTATATCTTTGACTGCTTCATCTTTAATAACAACTAATTTTTCATCAGCGAAAGAATTAAGCTGTTCAGAAAGTGCTTTCACTTTTCCAGTTAAACCAACAGCTTCTTCTTTTGCATTTTTTGCCTTTTCATAGAAATAGTACAGCGACATAGCCGCCAACATAGCAGCGCCAGCAGGTCCACCTAACAAAGCCATAGCTGACCTTAGACCATTGGCGGCTAAAGAAGTCGTTTTTATTGCTGTGTTTAGCTGTGTTTGCGCTGCTGCATGTTTGTTTGTTGCTGTAGCTAACTGGGCTTCAACCGCGATAAGCTGTTTATTTAATGATGTTTGGGCGCGCAAGCTATTACAATGCGTTTGAGCTAAAATAATATTCTGTTTCTGAACTTCTAACGCTCTGATGTTCTCGTTAATTCGCTCTATTTCGGCTTGAATCAAAACTTTTTCAGCTTGTGCTTGCCGAATATTTGCAATTGTTTGTTCGGCGCTCTGTTTAGTCACACTAGCTAGCGATGTGATATATTTACCCGCATAAATAGCAGCAAGCGCACCAACTCCTGTCATGAGTATATCGACATGTTGAGACATCAAAATCAGCGAATCAACTAAAACTTTGGTTGCGCCAGTTGAGTTATTAAGTTCACCAAAGTATTTTTTAAGGTTATTCG
>NZ_JBIDFF010000067.1:0-1741 GCF_046635645.1 Gilliamella sp. BG2 | reverse complement strand
GGAAGCGATTCGACTGGCTGAACAGTACAAAGACCAATTATCAAAGGTGGCATGATGAACAATGAACACAAAGAACAACTGAAACTATACGATGATAAAGAGCAAGAATTAGAGCGAGCAATCGCAATAGTTAGAGAACAACGCAGAGAATACATTAATCAGCATAATTTAAGCAGGGTTAACGATGAGCAGGCTAACTAAAGAAGCAAGAGGGCGAGAGTGCACGGTTCGATTACCGTGCTGCAATCATAATCCAGAAACTACAGTTCTAGCTCATTACAGACTGGCAGGAACGTGTGGCGTAGGTATGAAACCGAATGATTTGCAGGGCGCATGGGCGTGCTCAGCTTGTCATGATGAAATCGACCGCAGAACAAGAAATCACGAGCATAAATTCGTTAGATTAGCTCACGCTGAGGGCGTTATTAGAACACAAGACATCTTGGTTAAAGAGGGGAAAGTTAAATTATGAGACCAGCAACGTTTGCACTCGGTAGATTGAAATCTGGGCAGATGAATAAAACTGAAACCGAGTATTATCAGTATCTAAAAACACTTGTACAAGCTAACGAAATAATTTGGTTTAAATTCGAGGGCTTAAAATTCAAATTAGCAAATAACACAACATACACTCCCGATTTCGTAGTGATGAATAAAGATGGATTAATTGAATTACACGAAGTTAAAGGGTTTTGGATGGATGACGCAAGGGTAAAAATAAAGGTAGCCGCTGATATGTATCCGTTTAAGTTTTTAGCGATAAAAAAGAAAGCGAAAAAACTAGGTGGCGGTTGGGAAATTGAAGAATTTTAAGGATAACAAATGCTAGCAGAATATATATACGTTGATGATGAGCCAGATGTTAAGCAATTTGAAAATTATCTCAATAGTAAAAATTTATTTATTGAGAAAGCTAATGAGAACAATTTACTAGCCAAAGCTATTGATTTGTTAAAAATGTGGGGTGCATGCAATGCATATTCTAGCAGATGTGGCTATAAAAATGTTAGCGCTATGTTTTCAGAATTATACCCTAAACATAACCTTGTTTATATAGAAAACGAGCTAGAATTTATTGATGAATGCATGAGAAATGCTAAAAATTCTAAAGATTTAGCATTAAGAGAACAATGGGAATTAGCAGATTTGTATTACCGCGGCATTGATGTTGTTATTGATGGCTCAGATAGGAGTGAGAGATTAACATTAAGAGAAATAGCAAAAATGAGAGGTATGTCTAAAAATTCAGTTGATAGAAGACTAAAGTCTTTTGAAAGTTTTATTGTTGCTAAATTATCAAAAAGAAATGACATTTTTTATTAATATGTGTTGACGTGGGACAGAAACCGTACTAAATTATTCATGATGGGTTTTTTATATGTATAGCATGAAAAATACGCATATGTAATTAGCTCAACATGCGGTTTCTAACGCATAGAATTTAAGTCTAGTTTTTTAATTTGAAATATTATTGTTTCTGGACGTTCTTCTAAAAACGGATTTTTATGAAAAAGTTTATCATTTCTCTTTTGTTTGTTCCGGTTCTTGCTAATTCAGCACAAAATTTCAATTCAGCTAAAAATCAGCTTACTAAGCTATACAAATCAAATCCTGCGCAAACCGAATTTTATTGCGGATGTGATATTTCATGGACAGGTAAAAAGGGTGTTGTAGATTTTGGTAAATGCGGTTATAAGCCAAGAAAGAATTTAAATAGAGCGTCTCGCATTGAGTGGGAGCA
>NZ_JBIDFF010000066.1:0-1744 GCF_046635645.1 Gilliamella sp. BG2 | reverse complement strand
AACTCATCACCCACTTCATGAATATTTTTTTTAGCACGATTCACGTCAGCCGTGAACCTCATTGCAATATTCATATCTTTATTTGGCATAATAACCCCTTAGACGTAATTTTAAATGATTAAATATCAATACCATTACTATGAGCTTCTGTGATTATCTGCTCTTCTAATTTTTTAAGCTCAGTTAGCTCTTTTTCTATTTCAATAAGTCGATTAGCCGATTTTTCAACATCATTAATGGTTTTTGAACGAGCCCATTCTTCATCTGTTATTGAATTGTAAATATCAATTATTACTTTTTTAGCTTCTTCTAAATTAAATAAAACCAACGCTTTAAGATTATTTTTGATATCCCATGCAATATAATTTAATTCAAAGAGGCTAGTATCTAAATTGTCTTCTTTTAACATATTTAAATAACTGCCAACTCTACATCCAGAATAATCCTGATGAATAACCTGATCAATTCTTGCTAGAAGACTTGATTTTAATTCTTGTTTCATTTTTTTATGAAGATGCTCAAGAGCTAACAAATCCTTTTTTAAGGATTCTTTTCGGCTAAGTGGTTTTCGATAAAGATTTTCGTACTCTTTTTCTAAAGAAGATATTTTTTTCCGAATATTATTTAAATCAGAAGTGATATTTTTTTTAACATCGAGCAATTGCTTTATTGTTGTTTTTAAAGTGCTTAAATCTGTTAGTTTTAGTAGTTTCATAAAAAATAACCCTTAAAATAGTATTTAGTTTTAATAAATTAGATATACAAAATCTCACCGCGCCATATAAAGCCCGTTTTGAATGTGCCGTCTTTTTGTCTTACTTTAATTGTGTTTTGAGTGTCACAATGTCGATAATCTGTTAAATCAATAAATTCCCCACTCGAAGCAAAATTGATTGAGCTTTCAAATCCACTTTCTGAAAAGTCAATACTTGCAAGCCCTTTCACTGCTGGTGGCATAGCACCTAAAAAGCCAATATGGCGTAAGTATCTTTTGCCTTTTACTGGGTTTTCAGGTGAATGAGGTAAGTAAAACGAAGCAGAACGATTTTTATAAGTACCTTTATGGATTGCCTCGGCTAATTCGTCGGCGAACTCAGCACAAGCAAACAACTTACCTTGGTACATGTAGACATGATGAACCGCTCCTAAATCAGGTAAATTATTTTTAGGGTGCCCAAGCGTTAAATTAGCTTGATAAAGATTAGGGTCATAGCTGTCAGCTATTTCATGCAAATCTTGCTCAGTAAAAGTGAATTTTCTACCGTCCATTGCGGTAAATGTACCAGGTTTAAATATTTCAAAATTACGTAGTTTGGGCATTTTGAGCGTCCTTTTGAGCTAATGGGGTCGTTATTTTTTGTTTTACTCTTGTAATCACTTTGCGAATACCTCGCTCTGTCATTCGATATTTTCGGCTAAGCTCGTGGTAGTTATTACCTTTAAACTCACGATAAATTTGTGCATCTCGTTGACTAATTTTGAAAGCATAGTCTTTGGGAAATGTAAGATTTTGACCACCAAAAAGCTCTGCAATTGCGTTTGCCACATTACAACCTAACTGTGAAGCGGTTTCTTCTGGTAGACCAAAATCAAGTGCTTCTTTAGCAACCTGATTTGAAACATGAGTAAATAATTCATGGCGTTTAATTTCCATTCTATTCATAATTATTAAATTGCCCTCTTTTAGATAATTTGTTGGAACAAGGACATATTAAACAGGCGTGCAATGAATGTAATATGAACA
>NZ_JBIDFF010000065.1:0-1798 GCF_046635645.1 Gilliamella sp. BG2 | reverse complement strand
GCCCAAATTTAGGCGATACGGTATTATTGCGAATAGCCATATTCATTACCTCTAATAATGTTTGTGGTTAGATGCCTCGATAGTGTTAGCGCACTTCGGGGCATTGTTTTTTTCAAACGCTCATTAATATATAAGTGTTTAAACAGATTAAACACCTTTATTAATAAAATGTCAATTTAATTGTTTAAACACTTTTATCTTTATTTTCGATTTTAAATAGAATACAATGTTTAAACACTTAAAAGGATAACTTATGCCAACAAAACATATTAATAAAAAATCCGTATACAAAGGCATTCGATTCCCACATGAACTAATTGCAAAGATTGATAGAGCTGTAGAAGAGGAAAAAAACAACACTCCTTCTATTAGTTTTTCATCTTGGGTGATGAATGCATGTCAAAAAGAATTGGATAGGAAAAAACGCAAACAACCTAAATAAGGATTAACATGACTATACTGAAAGAGTTTGATTCCGCACTTGAAGATATTGAAAAAGAATTCATAACTGAAAGCTTTCAAATCGCAGGCGAATTTATTGCTATGCAAAGAATACAATTATTTTCGTTAGCGTTACTAGGAGATACCTTAAGAGTTAGTCAAGCTGTCAATAATGTGTATGAATCAATTGTGTATTCAAAGGTAATTAAAGGTAATCAAGAATATGCCGACTTACTAATTCAACTAATTAATGAGTTTGAATCTTTGGTTCGTGAGGGGGCATCGGCAAGCATAGCTTTAGATCGGCTTATAGACGAAAAATATTTAGAACGATTAAAGCATTTACAAAGTGTTAATAAATTAAATTAGTTAAAATATAGCACACAAAGCAAAAGAAACAATTAACTACCTACAATTGATGAACAAGGGATTAATGAGGTGATGGATATCATACTCAAAGCGAATATAACGACGAATGTGATTTAGTTAATAAAGTTTTAGGTCAGGCTCAATGGCTGAGGCTTTTGAACAGTTTTCGCGAACGGTTCGCACATCTAAATTGGCTTTTATCCGTGAAAATAAACTATATCAACAACTTAAATGAATGAAAACCGCGAACGGTTCGCTATTTTCAGGAACGTGGGAAGATTTTTATCTGTTACTCGGTTCATCTAGAGACAAAATTGAATTAGATATAGCAAACCTAAAATCATTCGGTGAGGAAGCCCTAAAATCTATGTCTCGCATGGGTATCGTTTACCGTGAATTACACCAATATCGCAAATTAAAGCATTTACAAAGTGTTAATAAATTAAATTAGGAGTCAAAAATATAGTACGCAAAGCAAACCCTACCCCACAAAACAATCAATTGAACTACCTGCAATTGATGAGCAAGATTAATGATGTAATGAATACTATGACTACGATTCAAAGTGAATATAACGAAGAGCACGATCTAGTTAATCAGCTTTTAGGTCAGGCCAAAATGGCAGATGCTTTTGCTAAATTTTCCCTAACAGTTAGGACTTCTAAATTAAATTTTGTTAAAGAAAACAAACTATATCGTAATTTGAAAGGTAAAAAAGTCCTAACGGTTAGGACTTTTTAACAGGAACTTGGGAAGAATTTTGTAATTTACTTAATCTATCCGTCTATAAAGTAGATTTAGATATTCAAAATTTAAAAGAATTCGGAGAAGAGGCTCTTGAAAGTATGTCTCAAATGGGCATCAGCTACCGTGAGTTACGCCAATATCGCAAATTAAAGCACTTACAAAGTGTTAATAAATTAAATTAGAAGTCAAAAATATGGTACGCAAACCCAACCCAACCCCACAAAAGAAAAAATTGAACTAC
>NZ_JBIDFF010000064.1:0-2057 GCF_046635645.1 Gilliamella sp. BG2 | reverse complement strand
ATCGCTTCAATAATGGCTGTTAATGATGTTAACGGTTGGGGTTGGTTTTTATTTGTATCGTTATTGTTGAGTGATTCATCATGTTCAAATTGTCTAAAGTGAATATAGTAAGCATAGCATTAATCATTGTTAGTTTTGCTTTTACTATCTATTTCGGTTACAACAATTATCAAGAGAAAAAACAGCTACAAAAAGATAAAGCTGAACTGTTCGGAAAAATCGAACAGTTAGAGCAGAATATCGCTAAAAACAATCAAATTATAGCGCAACGAGAGCAAGAAAAAGCTCAAGACGCTATGTCAATTAAACAACTTCAAGAGCAAATGAAAGATGCGCTTAAAAATAATCAATGTGCTAATGAGTATATGCCTGACAATGTTATTAATTGGATGCGGGACGGTAAAAACTGAGTACGTTTATCAGTGCAATATTCCTGCTTCGCTAACACAGCCAAATAACGAGCCTCATATTGATAAACGAATCACTTGGGGACAATGTCCAGTTCTGTACACTGAATTATTGAACGAGCTTAGGCAGTGTAATGCAGATAAAAGGGCGATAAGAGAGATTAGTAATTAAAGAGGTAAAAATGGCGATATTTAAACGTGTTTCAAAAGAATATATCCAAATGAATTATACTCATTACGCCTTAGCGTACGGGATTTACCCGATTTATATAGGTAAACTACATCACGAATCACCAACTGTAGAAGTTAGGAATTGGTTTCCAGAGTGGGGTCTAACTTTTCTTGATAACATCATTCAACCAATGCTAACGCTGCTTGGTAAAGAGAATATGTTTATGTTTATAGTAACGGGTGAAATAAAATGCGATAAAGATGTTATTTCATCAAGAAAAGATGGTTGGGATGGTTTATAAATAACTATTCACTTTTACCGCATAAAGTATAAAAAATCCTGGGCGGTTATAAAAAATAACTGCATATTTAATCAAACCGCTTAATTGCGGTTTTTTTATGTCTGAAATTTGCCATCACACGGCAATTAACAACAAGAGCCACTTAGGAATGAGTTTTAGAGGGAATCAGATGGTTTTTCATGGTTACCTCTCTTGACTGGTTCCCTGTGTGACTAAAACTCATTTCTAATGGAGAATACCATGAATATTATTAAATTCGATTTTAAGGGTCATCAAGTTGGTTTCAATGATGATGGATGGATTAACGCAACAGAAGCGGCATCAAGATTTGGTAAACGCCCGAATGACTGGCTAATTCTTCCTGATACAGTTAATTATATCAATGCGTTAGAATCTACATACCAGAAAATCCCGTATGTAAAAACTAGCCGAGCTAGAAAGGATCGTGGTGGTGGTACTTGGATTCATCCTAAGTTGGCGGTTAGATTTGCACGTTGGTTAGTGCAATGATAAACGTATACAACAACACTAGATGGCGTAAAGCCAGGTTAACTTATCTACAGCGTAATCCGTTTTGTGTTATGTGCTTAAAGCAAGGCAGATATGAACCCGCTACAGCAGTAGACCACATTATTCCTCACAAACTCGAACAAGCATTAATATCGAAAGACCCGATAAAGATAAAGAAAGCCCAGAAATTATTTTGGGATTCATCAAACTATCAGGGCTTATGTAGTACTCATCACTCAAGCACTAAACAACGTATTGAGAATAAGGGTACAGAAATAGGATGCGATGTTAATGGTATGCCCTATGGCGGACATTGGAGTAAAGAAAAATGAAACAAATTCAATTAGCTCATTTATATAAGAATGGTGAATTTTATGGCTACGGTATTGCAGTAGATGGACAGCTTTTAACTAATCAAGTAGCTGTTAATATCGAGACAAAACCCAATCAACTAGCAAGTATACATGTTGATTTTAAATTGGATAGTAAAGCGGTTAGCAACCCGGTTGATATTGAATTGAGTAAGAAAAGTAATAGGGAGGGGGTAGGTAATTCCTCCAGCTAAATGCTTTGAAAACCACCCGCCTCCTTTCATTTTAACGCTAACCCGATTTTTTTAGTTTTTTTAGGATTGATTATGGCCGCAAAAAAGAAAACACGCTCAGAT
>NZ_JBIDFF010000063.1:0-2339 GCF_046635645.1 Gilliamella sp. BG2 | reverse complement strand
TGACTGTTGGGGGTAGAGCACTGTTTCGGCTAGGGGGCCATCCCGGCTTACCAACCCGATGCAAACTCCGAATACTGACAAGTTGAATCATGGGAGACACACGGCGGGTGCTAACGTTCGTCGTGAAGAGGGAAACAACCCAGACCGCCAGCTAAGGTCCCAAAGTCATAGTTAAGTGGGAAACGAAGTGGGAAGGCTTAGACAGCTAGGATGTTGGCTTAGAAGCAGCCATCATTTAAAGAAAGCGTAATAGCTCACTAGTCGAGTCGGCCTGCGCGGAAGATGTAACGGGGCTAAAACTATGCACCGAAGCTGCGGCAGTGCACGCAAGTGTATTGGGTAGGGGAGCGTTCTGTAAGCCGTAGAAGGTGTGTTGTGAGGCATGCTGGAGGTATCAGAAGTGCGAATGCTGACATAAGTAACGATAAAGCGGGTGAAAAGCCCGCTCGCCGGAAGACCAAGGGTTCCTGTCCAACGTTAATCGGGGCAGGGTGAGTCGACCCCTAAGGAGAGGCCGAAGGGCGTATCTGATGGGAAACGGGTTAATATTCCCGTACTGGCTATAACTGCGATGGGGTGACGAAGAAGGCTAGGTTTACCACCTATTGGATGGTGGGTTAAGCGTGTAGGGGTGTGATTAGGCAAATCCGGTCACTGAAACTCTGAGGCGTGATGACGAGCTGCTAAGGCAGTGAAGTAATTGATGCCCTGCTTCCAGGAAAATCCTCTAAGCTTCAGGTTATAGTTAATCGTACCCGAAACCGACACAGGTGGTCAGGTAGAGAATACTAAGGCGCTTGAGAGAACTCGGGTGAAGGAACTAGGCAAAATGGTGCCGTAACTTCGGGAGAAGGCACGCTGATGTGTAATTGAAATCCCATGCGGATGTAGGTGAAATCAGTCGAAGATACCAGCTGGCTGCAACTGTTTAATAAAAACACAGCACTGTGCAAACACGAAAGTGGACGTATACGGTGTGACGCCTGCCCGGTGCTGGAAGGTTAATTGATGGGGTTATGCTTATGCAGAAGCTCCTGATCGAAGCCCCAGTAAACGGCGGCCGTAACTATAACGGTCCTAAGGTAGCGAAATTCCTTGTCGGGTAAGTTCCGACCTGCACGAATGGCGTAATGATGGCCAGGCTGTCTCCACCCGAGACTCAGTGAAATTGAAATTGCCGTGAAGATGCGGTGTACCCGTGGCAAGACGGAAAGACCCCGTGAACCTTTACTATAGCTTGACAGTGAACATTGAGCCTTAATGTGTAGGATAGGTGGGAGGCAAAGAAGCATGCACGCCAGTGTGAGTGGAGTCGACCTTGAAATACCACCCTTTAATGTTTGATGTTCTAACCTATACTTCTGAATCGAGGTAAGGGACACTGTCTGGTGGGTAGTTTGACTGGGGCGGTCTCCTCCCAAAGAGTAACGGAGGAGCACGAAGGTTAGCTAATCCTGGTCGGACATCAGGAGGTTAGTGCAATGGCAAAAGCTAGCTTGACTGCGAGAGTGACGGCTCGAGCAGGTACGAAAGTAGGTCATAGTGATCCGGTGGTTCTGAATGGAAGGGCCATCGCTCAACGGATAAAAGGTACTCCGGGGATAACAGGCTGATACCGCCCAAGAGTTCATATCGACGGCGGTGTTTGGCACCTCGATGTCGGCTCATCACATCCTGGGGCTGAAGTAGGTCCCAAGGGTACGGCTGTTCGCCGTTTAAAGTGGTACGCGAGCTGGGTTTAGAACGTCGTGAGACAGTTCGGTCCCTATCTGCCATGGGCGTAGGAAAATTGAGAGGGTTTGCTTCTAGTACGAGAGGACCGAAGTGAACGCACCGCTGGTGTTCGGGTTGTGATGCCAATTGCATTGCCCGGTAGCTACGTGCGGAATAGATAAGTGCTGAAAGCATCTAAGCACGAAACTAGCCTCGAGATGAGTTTTCCCTGAAGAGATTCAGTAAGGTCCGTTTGAGACTAAGACGTAGATAGGTCAGGTGTGTAAGTGTAGTGATACATTGAGCTAACTGATACTAATGAACCGAGAGTCTTAACCTTACAACTCGGAGTTGTTTTGGGTTACGCAGAAGTTATTACTAGATGAGAAAATCATCGAAAAGAGAATAGAGATTGAAAAAACAGTTTGTTCCGGATTGAGAGATGCGTATTGATATGAGATAATGAATAGATATCAATACTAATTGAAAGAGACAGGATATGTCTGGCGGTAATAGCGCGGTGGTCCCACCTGACCCCATGCCGAACTCAGAAGTGAAACGCCGTAGTGCCGATGGTAGTGTGGGTATTACCCATGTGAGAGTAGGGTGCCGCCAGACTTTTAAAT
>NZ_JBIDFF010000062.1:0-2885 GCF_046635645.1 Gilliamella sp. BG2 | reverse complement strand
TGCTCCCACTCAATGCGAGACGCTCTATTTAAATTCTTTCTTGGCTTATAACCGCATTTACCAAAATCTACAACACCTTTTTTACCTGCCCACGAAATATCACATCCGCAATAAAATTCGGTTTGCGCGGGATTTGATTTGTATAGCTTAGTAAGCTGAGTTTTTGCATTGTCAAAATTTTGCTTACTAATTGCAACCTGCTCGGCTGTCGGCACTGATTTTGACTTTTTCGGCTTAGGCGTCGGTGTTACTGAGTACGTTCCAATTCGACATGTTTTAGACGCTGATATGCAAGAATTACCGCATGGTATGCCTTTTCTGCAATTCTTAGCATTTGAAATCGACGGGAATAATAAAAATAAAACCAAAATTAAAGCTATTTTTTTCATAATTTAATATTACCTGCGTTCAAAAGCTACGCAGTTTAATATAAAAAATTACAAAATGAAAATAAAAAAGCCCAACTATTTCAGTGGGCTTAAATTCTATGCGTTCAAAACCGCATCCTAGGCACATTATCCGTTTAAACGTTTAAACAGTCAAGTATTTAAGTTGTTTTTATTAATTATTTCTTATTACAGGCAATACTTTATTCCAGTTTGTAGTAAGATGACTTGTAATTATATGCGCTGTTTCTCGTTCAATAACTTTTCTAGCCTGTCTTAACGTATATTTATAATCATAAGCCATGGAGTAAAAAGCACCCGTAAAACGTGAATCTATTGCACGCAATGCAGGCTCTACCAACTCTATGTGGTGACGCATTCTATCAGCTACTTTATATAACCAAGCCAAATTGTGTAAATCTTCATCAGATAAACCGCTTCGAGAATGCACACCACCAAGCCACTCTATAGCCTCATCAAATTTGCTAGTAGGTAAATCTTGGTAGCGTGGTATCTTGAATTGTTCATAAAGTTTAGTGTAGATGGCTTGATAATGCTCGCCTGTTCTAAATGAACGTTCATTTACCGCTTGTTTGATTAATTGTTGTTGTTCGATTGAAATAGTTTCACTTATACCGATTTCTTTATCAGCTAAATCTAGTAACCATTTACGCACTTCTTTTGCTACTTCTGTTTTAGCAAGCATTGCGATTAGATGCGCTCCTCTAAGCGAAAAAATCCTTACAGTTTGTATAAGGTTATTCGGGGCGGTCAATTTGACCGTCTCGGTCATTTTGCGAGTAAATTCGTCAAAGTTACGATTATAAATCTTTGTTACTGAATCAGCACTTTTATATTGAAGTAATTTAGCTAGTTCGCTTGATGTGATCCATATTTGGTTATTGTGATTAACTGATTGAATGGTAGTATTATGAAAGACTAATGAATTAGACATAATATTGTCTCCGTACTAATGATTTTAATAATCACCACCGCAGAGGCTAATCATTGGAGGTGAACTGAATAAGGTTAGCCTTACCGCTAGTACGAAACGGCGCTCTTTCGAGCCCTTACCCAGCTCACCATAGAATAGATGCAACTAAGCTTTACGCATAAAAATACCGCTGACGCGGTTATACGTCGTACTGAACAGTAGGAGGCTAATCCTAACGTTAGATTTTGCTAACGTTTTTTCAATATACATCTTAATTATGTTCATTGTCAACTATGCCACCTTTGGAAACAATTCAATAATATGACCTCGTATAAAGCACTCTGCCGCTAATAATATTTTTGTAATTTCGGTTGTTTGCTTACCTAAAATTCGAGCTTGTTTACTACATGAGATTTCACGAAGATAAAAAGAAGTTAATACAGCCCAGTGTTCAATATTATCGGATTTAAGTCTTAACACCGCATTATCAACAATTTCAGCTTCATCTTCTGTTAAATACTGACGATAATCAAAATCCATTGGCGCACCATCAATACCTGCCGATTTTGATGGGTATTCTGTTCCCATTCTTTTTAAAATACGGGTGTTTTTCCATGCTGTTAAAATATCTTTAGTTTCTCTCATTACGCCCCCTTTTTTAATTCTTTTAATTTTTGTTTATACTCAGCTTTAATCTGCTTTATTTGCTCTATCGTGTATTTTCTCGGTTCGTGATAACCCTCTAACCACTCAACTTTTTCTACACCTATTTTTTTCACTAAATTAATTCTGTACTCAATGATATTCCCTGATTTGTGATTGTTACATGCTGAACATTGCTTATGTACATTTAGTTCACAGAATCGTAACTCTGGACACGCACCGACACTTCGATAATGCCCCGCGTGATATTGCCCATTATGATATCGTCCGCAGCTAATGCACGGCTCGCTTTTATCTCGTTCTCGAATAAATGCATTAAATGCTGTTTGCGCATCTCTTAAATGCTCTGAGCGTGTTTTTATGCTTTCTTTTGCTATTCGTGCTAACTTAATTCTTGTTCGCTCTTGAACTTTGTTATCTTTTGCATACTGAATAGCACAATCAACCGAACATACTTGAGCAAGTGAGTTAAATAGCGCAAATTTTTTGCCACAGCTTTTACATTTTTTCTGTTTTATTTCTCGCTTCATTGCCTGAATTTCGCTTTATTCTTGTAAAACTTACCGCAAGAGCCTTTTACTTCTCCGTTAACGCCAATTAGCGGTCTATTACAGACAAATAAATCCAAGTCAACGTTATATAAACAAGCCCCGTCACATTCTGGGCATTTAAAATCAGTTTTGATTAGCTTGTGTTTCTTCGGCATTGTCGTTAACCTTGTTTAAATTATGCTGATTAATGTATTCTCTGCGTTGTTCTCTAACTATTGCTATTGCTCGTTCTAACTCTTGCTCTTTATCATCGTATAGTTTCAGTTGTTCTTTGTGTTCTTTGTGTTCATTGTTCATCATGCCACCTTTGATAATTGGTCTTTGTACTGTTCAGCCAGTCGAATCGCTTCC
>NZ_JBIDFF010000061.1:0-2894 GCF_046635645.1 Gilliamella sp. BG2 | reverse complement strand
TTGTAGCGTATTTCAGCCTTTTTTATGCCTTTTACAACATCCATAAAATACTTTGATTTAATTTTTAGTTCGTGTGTTGTCATTATTGTTTCCTTTAGACATTAGTTATCGCACGCTAAATAATCAGCGCAGATATTTAATAATTAATAGAATAGGGTGGTTGAAATAAAGCGCGTAAGAGAAACCGCCGAAGCGGTTATATTATTTTGTGTCAATAAACGGCAATGCTGAATTCGGCAATACAGTAGCGGGCAGTTTACCATCCCATTTTTCTGCTTTTGTTAATTCAACTAGCGCAGAGTTAGCTTGTAACGCTTTTGTTTTAGCTGTGATTGCTTTTGCTTCCGCCTCACCTCTTAGAATTACAGCTTCAGCTTCGGCTTTCGCTTGCGCTAACGTACTGTCAGCGACAGCCTGCGCTTTTGTAACCGCTATTTCTGCTGTGATTTTTTCTTTCTCTAAATTTTGTTTTTGAGTTTGAACTTCAACTTCCGCTTTCATTCTATCTTCAACAGATTGTTCATAAGCTCTTGAAAAATCAATGTCTTCAATTTGCACAGACTCAACAATAATTGGGTAATTTTCTAGTGATTGTTTAATCGCGTCATTAACGTCTTTTGTTAGCTGTGCACGTTTTTGAACAGCTTCAATAGCACTATAATGCCCGAATACGTTTTCAATCTGATTCGGTACTTGTCGCTCAATTGTATTTGAAGCTAAACCCTCGATATCTCTAAAATTCAGATAAACATTTTCTGCTTCTCCTGCCGGTACTTTATATGTAACAGATGCCCGAATTTTCGCTGGTTGCTGGTCCTTGCTATATGTTGATAATTCATTGAATGAACGATTTTGAGTGCGAGTGCTAATATACTTAACAGAATCGATAAACGGTAATTTAAAATATAAACCAGCATCATTTGTGCGAGTTATAGCGCCATTTCTTAATTGAACCGCTCGCTCGCCTGCGTCCACCGTATACCAGCCGGCTATTGCGATATATAATCCAACAACGATAGCTATCGCGATAAACACAATTTTTAATATAGACATCTCAGTAGTGCGTTTCTCTTTCATTTTTACCTCACTTTTTATATAGTTGCATAAGAATTAATAGAATCATAATAAGTAGCGCAATAGCTACACCCATCATAAATTGCATAGTATTCACCAATAAAAAAACGCTACATGAGCGGTTTATTTAACTAATTGATTAGAATGGGATATTGTCATCAAATGTATCTTGCTGAGCCTGAGCCGGTGTTTGCTCAGATGATTGTTCTGACTGATTACCGCTTTTATCGAACGTTAACGCTTCAAAATCATCAACTATAAAATAAATAGCTGTTTTGTTGTTGCCGTATTGGTCTTGCCATTTATCTGTTTTATAGCGAGCTGTAACACGAATAAAAGCACCTTTGCCTTTATCTCGCACTTTCTCAGCAATCTTACCGAACGCTCGTAAGTTAGCCCAGTCTGTGACGTTTTCGTAGTTATCACCATTCTTCTTGTAGCTACCGATTGCCATCGTGAAATTAACGATTAACTTGTTATCAGAAGTGTAACGCTCCTCGATTTTCCCAATTCTTCCCGTGAATAGACACTGATTTAAATTATTTGCCATTTTCTTGCTCCAGTTGTTTTAAATTTTCGTCAATTTGATGCTGTATTTTTTCAATTCGTTTTTCTAATCTAAAATTTACAGCTTGCGTTGCGTCGTTTAAACTTGAATGCAATAAATAATCCTTCTTATCAAATCTTGTTTTGTTAAAATAAACAAGATTTTCTGTTATTTTTGTAATTATTAGTTTTTCTGGTTTTAACGCTAGTTGACATGTGTACCAAATAACACCCCCAACTTTTAGCTTCTTCCATTCTTCATCTGTAATCATAATTTACTCCGTTTTTTCAGCCCAATAACATGCTGAATAATAGCCATTATTCGAGCTTTCACAATGCACATAACCTGTAACGCCAAGTTTTTTATTAACAATAGCGATCCTATCTTCACCGTCTATATTGCTTAAATCTGGAAATTCGCAAAACTCCCAATCTGTTAGATCATCTTCAGTTATATCATTTCCGTCATTATCATAAACAGTGATATCAGCCCAGTCACAGCAGTCACCACCACGTTCAAAACCGACTAAATATTTGTTTTTATCATCTATTAAATTGTTGTCTATCCATTGCATATTATTTAACCTCTTTTAACTCAAGCACTGCATCATTTGAATACACAGACTCTTTTATCTCACCCCAACAAATATCAACGAAATCATGATTGTCGTTTTGCAAATAAAAATCCAAGCATTGTTCAGCATAGCTTTTTGCTTCTTCTTCTGTGTTGTGATATTCAAAACCATCGCCGTTGTGGTCATACGTAAAATATTTCATAATTACTCCTTAATACCTATTCCGATCGCTACAAGTTCTTGAAGATAAGAATCAACTAACTCTCTTTCGTAAGCATTTTTATCTTCCGCAGCTTCATATTCAGCTTTATCAACTTCTATTTCTACTTCATCTACATACGTCCAGTGTGTTATGTGTTCATCAATAACAGATTCATCATATTCACCATCTGTGTGCAGTCTGTACACGAAAAAATAATGTTCACGTTCATTATAACCACACACTTGAGTGTAAGGTTCATAAAACGGCTTTTTTATAACGATAATGATATCGTCAGCGTCTGTGCCGCAAGGTTTTTCATCTGGAAATTTACGCCAGTTTAATTTAGTCATTAATCACCTCCGTTAAATCAGTTTCTGGTACTAATTGAATGCTAATAAAATCGCCCATAAGGACAGGAACGTGATACCACGGGCACATAACACCCGATTCATCATATGCATAATAAATATCATTATTTGCGATTTCTGTTCTCATGC
>NZ_JBIDFF010000060.1:0-2911 GCF_046635645.1 Gilliamella sp. BG2 | reverse complement strand
ATCGACCTGCAAGCCCAAAATGCCAACCTCAATATGGCTGCCAAGCAAGATATCAAAGTGGATAGTGTCGATGGCAAGGTGACCATTACCGCCAAAGACAACCTTACGCTAATCTGTGGTGGCTCTTATATCAAAATCAGCAGCGAAGGCATTGAACTGGGTACACAGGATAATATCTATCTTAAATGTAATGTGATGCAGAAGATGGGGGTGGCGCAAAAAGATATACCGGAAATAGCATTACCTAAAGCTATAGAAACTAACTTTTCAATGAATAAAAAAGATAAATATAGCCTAAAGTATCTTATGGTTAATGATGAAGGTGAGCCATATAAAAATATTGAATATTTAGCGTTTATGGAAGATGGTTCAGTCAAACGAGGGAAAACAGATGATAAAGGTTATACAGAAAGGTTTTATACCAAAAAAGAAGAAAAAATTGCTGTCCGTTTAGTATTAAGTAAAACAAGCAATGGGGAACTTATCAACCAATAAAAAATTGCATAAAAATCATTAATAATTAATATGATACATTTTTAAATACAATGATAACATAATGGATGAAAATTTAATGACAGTATACAATATATTTACAAGCATAGAGACAAAAACCAATCATGAATATATTATTTATGAAATGGAATTATATAAAATGGACGACAAAGGTAATAAAATTTATGCTTTAGAATCAACAGGTAAACAGCCGTTACAAGCTGATAAGAAAACATTAATTCACCCTTCGTTAGATATTTCAGATTCCGAAGACACATCATATATATTAGAGCTGAATCTTTACCATAAATTAGGTAATGATGAATATGAAGTATTACCTGAACCTATGACTGCAATTATCCCTCTTAAGGGATTTTTAACATCTGATAAAAAATGGGGATTATCGCGGGAATTTCAATACAATGAAACAACAGAAAAAACACAATATGGCGACGTACCCATATATGAAGTAAAAATAACCTTTAAATCAAGATCTTTTGAAGCTAAAGAACATCCGGCTGGCGATCCGCAAGATCCTTTTACCAAAGCTAAAATAGAAAGAGCTTTGCAATTAAGATTAGCCAAATACGATTTTCCTTATCAAGGTGATGCCAGTTTATGTGGACCTGCAGCTTTTTTTTATTGCTTATTGATGGATAGACCAGACTTATATAAACAGATTGTCAAAGAACTTTGGGAATCAGGTAAAACTAAAATTGGCACATTAAAAATAAAGCCTGGTTATAATTGTCGTCATCCTACAAATTTTTTTACAAATGATTCAAGAGGGTATATCCCAAAAGTTTCGTGCATAGATTGGATTACCTTGGCAAGTTTAAGGGATTCAGAAAACAGTGTTTTTGATTATGATTCGCCTGATGATCAATTCTCAGGTATTACAACTGCAGAAGACCTTAAAACATGGTTTGAAAAGTCTGGCGCTAAAATTTTATACAGCATCAATACAAGTTTAATTGATCAGATCCGGGGACCGCATTTAACTTTACAAGATTTATGTCGTTTAAATTCTTATATTAGCCCTGAAACACATGTTGTTGTATTAATAGCAGCAAAAATGATTAGTAATCAGGGTATTTTAACAACTAAAGACCACTGGGTAGTTTGGACAGATAAATTAAAATTACTCGATGGTCAGGAAATAACAGAACAAACAGCAATAACTGAAAAGATTAAGCTTGAACTATTTTCATGGGGCACGGTAAAAAAATGGTGGGATTCAAAATCTTTAGGTGAAGTTATGCAAAACTCCTTCGCAGCTATGGTGGTAAGTAAAATTCCTTAAATAAAAAATATATGGCAATAAAATAAATGGTAAAGTGTTTAAAAAACACTTATTTTTAATAAAAATTCAATTAATCGCAATAAACCATATGAAAAAATCACTATATTATTTAATGTTAATCTTTAACTTATTTTTAGTTCTTTCACTTACTGGGTGTTTTTGTAGCGGAAAATTTGAAGTGCTATCTGAATCTTTACCCAATGCCGCTTTTGGTAAACCTTATTATGCTGAAATAAATATTAATGTTGGTGTAGTTCGCAGTGATTCCTATCATATTAAACCTGAAAATTCAGGGCTTGAGCTATCTCCATCCTATTTTGATTGGAATAATTCATATAATGATTTCACCATAAAAGGAACGCCTAAAGTGAACGGAACAATTAGTATAGAATTTACAGGAACTACTTATGTAACTATGCGTTGTCCGGCTAGTCAGTTTAAAAAAATTTATACTATCAAGGTTGAGGAATAGCTTTTTATATCTCTATAAATTATATGAAAAAATTAAGGGAAATGGTATCACACTTTATCGCTCAAAAAATATTTATGGCAAGGGCAAGACTTGAGCCAGAAATAGTTAACGGTGGCATGCATAAATATTACATCCGTCGGACTTGGATTGACAGAATAAAACAATTAAACATTGATAATCGAATGTTTTCAGGTCCTTTTCCGAAAGTAGGGCAAAAAGGTATTAGGGATGGATCGGTTACACTAATTCATACAACTTTTTTAAGGGGTAAGGTAAACTTATCACAACTAAAAAGGAACAAATATGAATAAGATTAAACGCATAAAGCGATTTCAGGGAAAACGCCTCATGCGTTTTTAGAGGATTATTTTAATCACCTGGATTAAAACATGAAGTGCAAATAACTTAGCGTTTTCCTACACAAAATTAGCTGAATTACCATCTTTACAAACATTAAATTATCAATAATTTTAGTATATTAAATGGATCTCGTTCATGCCGAAAAACTGATCCTCGCCAAAAAAGTGGACAAAAGTCGCCTCTATGATATAAACAAAAATCATAGGAGACAAATATCATGGTCAAAAAATTTAGTATCGAATTCAAACAACAATCAGTGGATTATGCGTTATCTAATGCACACC
>NZ_JBIDFF010000059.1:0-2947 GCF_046635645.1 Gilliamella sp. BG2 | reverse complement strand
TTGTAGCGTATTTCAGCCTTTTTTATGCCTTTTACAACATCCATAAAATACTTTGATTTAATTTTTAGTTCGTGTGTAGTCATTATTGTTTCCTTTAGATAAATAGAAATCGCACGCCAAATAATCAGCGTAGATATTTAATAATTAATAGAATAGGGTGGTTGTTCAGTGAGTTATTAACAGATTTTGGGGATTAAAAAAGGGCATAATGCCCTTAATTTATAGTTTCTGTAATTGTTTCTTTTCTAGCTGTTGTTTAAACATCGAGGCAACAAAAGCACCGTCGCCAAAATGATCGTGAAGTCTTATACCGAAATTAGACCCCAGCATTTTAAAAACATCATATAAACGATTATCTATATAGAAATCATTCAACCAAAGCATGTGATGAACTAAACAAATTAGGTTGGTTCTGTTTACTTCAATCATATCTTTTCTTGTTTTTGTAACCCCACCCAACCACTCTATAGCTTCGTTGAACTTGCTAGCAGGTAAATCCTGATAACGTGGAATTTTGAATTGCTGATGAAATTTTGAATAAACCGCTTGATGTCTTTCATCTGTTCGATAAACTCGCTCGTTGACTGCCTGTTGTATTGCCTGTTGTTGTTCGGCATTAATTGTTAATGAATAACTGCCAGTCTTGCGGATTGTTGGTAATACTTCGTCAAATACCCAATTTTGGAAGTCTATGGCTTCTTTTTTGTTACTTCTAAAAATTACACGATATAAATTTGGTTCGTTAACAAACAATAATTCTTGATTACCGCCTTTTGTAGGGGTGTACATTTTATGTATACCCTTTTCTGAAAAGTTGAAACGGCTAGCATGAGCATTTTTTATATTCAAAATTTTGATAACATCGGTAAGACAAAATAAAGGTTCATTATTTAATAATTGGATACGAACATTTGAATGATGAAAATTGAATACTGATAAATTTGACATTTTTGTACCTCTTGTAATTTCTTAAGTTACCCACGAGTGTGGAGGTCAAGAGGTTAAGAAACCGACAAGAACGGCCGGACTTATTCCCATTTAAGGTGTTGTATTCGTCGCCCTCTCGACCATAGTCAAAATTAGGTACAAAAAAATCACACTAACGGGGCGATATATCCGTCTTGTTAAGGTTCTTAAGCCTCAAGAGCCAATATATCGCAATATGATATTTGAAGTCAATATTTTAAAAGATATTAATAAAGATAGTAATTATGAAAAAGATTTAGTAGGTGATCGGGCTTCAACTACCGCTTTACGACGGCGAGACGTATTCCCCTTGCGAGTATTGTATTTCGCCTTCTCGACCCGATCATAGACATGATCAATGCCAAACAATAGGCATAAAAAAACCGCTAGGCTATCGGGTGCGGAAGTCCGCGTAAAGTTGTAGTATCAACAACTATACAACCCGATAAAATTATTGTCAAACTAAAATGGAATCCCGTCATCTATAAAATCATCTTGCTGAGTTTGTGTTTGTGGTTTGGATTGTTGTTCTGACTGATTGTTGCCTTTATCGAACGTTAACGCTTCAAAATCATCAACTATAAAATAAATAGCTGTTTTGTTATTGCCCTGTTGGTCCTGCCATTTATCTGTTTTATAGCGAGCTGTAACACGAATAAAAGCGCCTTTGCCTTTATCTCGCACTTTTTCCGCAATCTTACCGAATGCTCGTAAATTAGCCCAGTCTGTGACATCTTCATAGCTATCACCATTCTTCTTATAGCTACCAATTGCCATGCTGAAATTAACGATTAACTTGTTATCTGCAGTGTATCGTTCTTCAATTTTCCCGATTCTGCCCGTGAATAAACACTGATTTAAATTGTTTGCCATTTTCTTGCTCCAGTTGTTCATAGCTCTTTGTAAAAATAGTTTTATTAGACTCTATGTTGTTTATTTTTTTACGTAATTTTTCTTGTTTTTCTGACAGAAGATTAATTCCGTATTCGTGTGCATTGTATGCATTGGTAAACAAACGATCAGATTGAGATTTGTTATAAGTCTGAACATACAACCTCTCGGCATAACCTAACTTTATTTGTGCTTTTGTGATTTTTGATATAGTTGCTTTTTGTAAAAAAATGTCATCAGCATAAAAAACATCACTCACAACATAGATAACATCCCCAACTTTTAGCTTTTTCCATTCTTCATCTGTAATCATAATTACTCCGTTTTTTTCACTTTAGTAACATCGAAATTATTATGCATAAACCCAAAAATGGACGCTAAAACAATTTTTTCCATGTCAGTTGATGTGCCTATTTCATTAAATTTAAAACTGACTTCTTTGTTTTCTTTTTCTTCTATTTTTATAATAATCATAATTACTCCTTAACTCGTTTTAACTCAAGCACTGCATCATTTGAATGCACATCTTCTTTTATCTCACCCCAACAAATATCTATATTGTTTTCATCGTCGTTTTGTAAATGAAAATCCAAGCATTGTTCGGCATAGCTTTTTGCTTCTTCTTTTGTTTTGTGATATTCAAAACCATCACCATGGCGGTCATACGTAAAATATTTCATAATTACTCCTCCGGTAGCGGTAGCTCATCTGCATAAATCCAGTGAGTTATTTCATCGTTATCATGCTTAGACCATTTACCAACATAATCATCTATCCACTCGTCGAATTCTGCGTGTTCGTCGTACCAGTCATATACTGTTGCTTCACACAATTCTTCACGCCCATTTAAAAAACGAATACGTACGATACACAGTTTTTGAGCAATGCCGTTTTCTTTTTCTGGCACTTCATCTGGAAATTTACGCCAATTTAATTTAGTCATTAATCACCTCCGTTAAATCAGTTTCTGGTACTAGTTGAATGCTAATAAACCCGCCTATAAATACTGGGATGTGATACCACGGGCACATAACACCCGATTCATCATATGCATAATAAATATCATTATTTGCGATTTCTGTTCTCATGC
>NZ_JBIDFF010000058.1:0-3235 GCF_046635645.1 Gilliamella sp. BG2 | reverse complement strand
CAGTAATTTTCAAATGGTAGCTCTCCCATAGTAATAGCATATTTACGCCAAAGTTGAGCTTGTGTAATATCTTGTGCTTCGCCTTTATAATAATAGCTTAAATAAGTCATAGTTTGGTAATAACCTTGTATAGAATCTTTTATTAGGTATTGTTCTTTTAATGGTGTAATTTCACCCACTGTTTCACCTAATATAATTGACCAAGTTGGTCGTTGCCAACTATACATTGATCCAATCCCATTCCTAAAATACAGTCGGTAAATATTATTAAAAAATTTAAACTTTTCAATAATATAATCTTCATCACTAGAGTCCGTTATTTGAAATTTTTCTCGGCGTGGTTTTTTATAATCTTCAATTTTAGCTTTAAGTGAGTATTTTTTATAATTTTCGTTAGTTTCAATACGCCAGATAACATCTTCTAGATTATTATCAGGCATAACACGAAAAGCCTGCACCAAAGTGTCAAAACCTTTAGGTACATCTTGCTCAGTGCCAAGGCCTTGCATATACATAAAGGCCAGTGTTTTAAGCGCTGGTGCGCAGTTTTGTTTAGCGGCTTTTTGGTATAACTCAAAGGCTTTTTTTTCGTCTTTTTCAACACCGATACCAAATAGATAAAAATAAGCTAAATTGGTTTGGGCAAGGGCATGGCCCTTATTGGCTGCTTTTTGATACCATTCGATGGCTTTAGCCAAATCAGGCTCAACGCCTTGACCAAATTCACTCATTGGGTAAATAGCACGGGAATAAGGGTCAGAAGGTAGTTGAAACTCATAAGGAGCAAATTTGGCTTCGATATAGGGTAAATCAGGGTCAGTATTTTTGCCGTTTTCATCAAAAAAGTAGTTGCGAGGAGGTTTACCGCCTGAGCCGTTTTCGTAGATATAGCCAATACTATTTTGGGCATCCAAATTACCTTGAGCTGCGGCTTTTTCAAACCAGCTTAATGCAACAGGAAAATTATTAAACTCATCACGGTATATGGCCCCCAAATTATATTGGGCTTTAGCCAATCCTTGAGCAGCGGCTTTTTCGAACAGTAATCTGGCTTTAGTATGATAGCCTTTATGTAATAGGGCATCTTGATAATAAATTTCCCCAAGGCTATTTTGGGCATTAGCATCGCCTTTATCGGCCAGTTTGGTACAAATAGCGATATTGGCTTCGTCTTTATTTAATGGCAAACACTTTGTATTGGTTTTAGCCGCACTGGGTAATGATAACCCAACTAACACAATCAATAAAAGGGGGAGTTTGGTGTGTGCTAACATAGGCATTCCCGTTAATCGTTCAATAAAACATCAGGTTAACATAAAATATCTCTAGATAAAACAGATTATTAATGCCGAATGGTCTGGCGCTGAAGATTAAATTTAAGTTGATTCTCGCTCAAATTAAATCGTTTAAAGAACTTAATCTGTTTGTCGAAAAACTTCAAGAAGAGAGCGGTGTTAATCTTTCTCAAATTAACAAAAAAGCAATTGAAAGTATGAAAAACGATTACGAGTCTATCTTATTAACGGCTCAAAATAATGTTCATAAATGGCTTAAATAAAGAATAAGGGCACTTAGGTGCCCTTATTCTTCAAGCGGGGGATAGCCTGGCCAATTACTTGGATGTTTTCCTTCCGTCATGATGATAGCATATTTACGCCAAAGTTGGGCTTTTGCAATATCTTGCACTTCGCCTTTATAATAGTAACTTAATAAAGTTATGGTTGTGTAATATCCTTGGATTGCTTTTTTTATATAATAACGCTCCTTTAGTGAAGAAATTTCACCAATAGTTTCACCTAGTACACATGACCAAGTAGGTCGTTGCCAACTATACATTGATCCAATACCATCTCTAAGGTAAAGTTGGTAAATATTATTAAAGAATTTAAACCGTTCAGTAATATAGTCTTCATCACTGGAATCATTTGGTTCAAATTTTTGTCGGTATGGTTCTTTATAATCTTCAATTTTAGCTTTAAGTGAGTATTTTTTATAATTTTCGTTATTTTCAATACGCCAGATAACATCCTCTAAACTGTAATCAGGCATAACACGAAAAGCCTGCACAAAAGCGGCAAAACCTTTAGGTACATCTTGCTCAGTGCCAAGGCCTTGCATATACATAAAGGCCAGTGTTTTAAGCGCCGGTGCGCAGTTTTGTTTAGCGGCCTTTTGGTATAACTCAAAGGCTTTTTTTTCGTCTTTTTCAACACCGATACCAAATAGATAAAAATAAGCTAAATTGGTTTGGGCAAGGGCATGGCCCTTATTGGCTGCTTTTTGATACCATTCGATGGCTTTAGCCAAATCAGGCTCAACACCTTGACCAAATTCACTCATTGGGTAAATTGCACGGGAATAAGGGTCAGAAGGTAGTTGAAATTCATAAGGAGCAAATTTGGCTTCGATATAGGGTAAATCAGGGTCAGTATTTTTGCCGTTTTCATCAAAAAAGTAGTTGCGAGGCGGTTTACCGCCTGAGCCGTTTTCGTAGATATAGCCAATACTATTTTGGGCATCCAAATTACCTTGAGCGGCCGCTTTTTCAAACCAGCTTAATGCAACAGGAAAATTATTAAACTCATCACGGTATATGGCCCCCAAATTATATTGGGCTTTAGCCAATCCTTGAGCAGCGGCTTTTTCGAACAGTAATCTGGCTTTAGTATGATAGCCTTTATGCAATAGGGCATCTTGATAATAAATTTCCCCAAGGCTATTTTGGGCATTAGCATCGCCTTTATCGGCCAGTCTGGTACAAATAGCGATATTGGCTTCGTCTTTATTTAATGGCAAACACTTTGTATTGGTTTTAGCCGCGCTAGGTAATGATAACCCAACTAACACAATCAATAAAAAAGGAAACTTGGTTTGTGCTAACATAGGCATTCCCGTTAATCGTTCAATAAAACATCAGGTTAACATAAAATATCTCTAGATAAAACAGATTATTAATATGAATGGTTTGTTGCTGAAGATGAAATTTAAACAAACGTATTTTGTAAAAAACTTTCAGGGATGTGCTACGTTTACGTAAAAAAAAGAAAAAATTATACTTAAATTAAAAGAGGTAAAATTATTGTTATTACTTTTTGACCACGACTTTACTATAAAAACAATGCCGCTAAAATAACTAAAATTATTAATATAAAACAAAAACATTGATTAAAAAGGTTAAATTTTACGTTAGAATAGTTTATACTCTGTTTGAATTATCGTTTAGGCTGAAAATAGT
>NZ_JBIDFF010000057.1:0-3274 GCF_046635645.1 Gilliamella sp. BG2 | reverse complement strand
TTATCCAATTACCTAAAGAAGAACGCCAAATCAACTAAAGAAGCTGAGAAAATAACAGAGCAATACGTAAGGCAGTTAGCCACTGACGGCAAATTATCTATGCAAACCTTTACCGATGCGCTTATAGATTCTAACGCTGAGCTAGATTCGCTTGCTGACAACATGCGAAATACTGTAACTGACGGGCTTAACCGTGTTACGAATAACCTTAAAAAATACTTTGGTGAACTTAATAACTCAACTGGCGCAACCAAAGTTTTAGTTGATTCGCTGATTCTAATGTCTCAGCACGTTGATATCTTGATGACTGGTGTCGGTGCGCTTGCTGCCATTTATGCAGGGAAATACATCACATCGCTAGCTAGTGTGACCAAACAGAGCGCCGAACAAACAATTGCAAATATTCGACAAGCACAAGCTGAAAAAGTTTTAATTCAAGCCGAAATAGAGCGAATTAGCGAGAACATCAGAGCGTTAGAAGTTCAGAAGCAGAATATTATTCTAGCTCAAACGCATTGTAATAGCTTACGCGCCCAAACATCATTAAATAAACAGCTTATCGCGGTTGAAGCCCAGTTAGCTACAGCAACAAACAAACATGCAGTAGCGCAAACACAGTTAAACACAGCAATAAAAACGACTTCTTTAGCTGCCAATGGTCTAAGGTCTGCTATGGCTTTGTTAGGTGGACCTGCTGGCGCTGCTATGTTGGCGGCTATGTCGCTGTACCATTTCTATGAAAAGGCAAAAAATGCAAAAGAAGAAGCTGTTGGTTTAACTGGAAAAGTGAAAGCACTTTCTGAACAGCTTAATTCTTTCGCTGATGAAAAATTAGTTGTTATTAAAGATGAAGCTGTCAAAGATATAAAAAATGCACAAGAGCAGTTGAAGTTATTGCGCGTCCAAATGAAGTCAACACAAGATCTTTTGGATAAGAAAACTCTTGTTCCTCCATCTGAAAAACAAATAAATGAAGCTCTTGTCACTAGAAATAAACAGCGTGAACAAGAAAAAGAAATTCTTGACGGAATATTGGCAGCCCAAAAACAAATAGCAGAAGTTGAAGACATACTAGCTTCCCGTATAGGACCAAAGCTTGTAAATAATGGTAAGGAATTAGCAAAAAACTGGGATGACGCATCAAAATCAGAAATTGATAAAAAGCTTGCGAGCATATCCAAAGAGCTTGAAATTGCTAAGTTGAAAGCCAAAGAAAATAGTGAAGCGGCATTTGTCTTGGACGGGCTTTATTCGGCGTTGGGTGATAGAGCTAATGAGTATAGGGAAGACTTAGTAGAGCTGGCACTTGGTCAAACCAACTTTACTAAGTTAACAAATGATCAAGCTGCTGCTTTACAGCCGTTGATAGCACAATTAAGAGCGTTGTCAGCGGAAAACAATAAAATTAAAGCAAGCAATAAAAAAGGCACAACAAAATCATACGCCGAAGAAGTCAAAGAACTTAGCGACAAGCTAGAAGTGGCTAAACTTGAAGCTAAAGGCATGACTGTTGAAGCGGAATTGCTTGCTATTACTCAAAAAATGGGCGGTAAGGTTACGGCCGAGCAAACAGCAAAACTAAAAGAGTTAATTGAAACCGCACAAGCCTACAAAGAACTTAGCTCATTAAAAAGCCCAATTGAAGCCGAAGAAGATTCATTCAAAAAATCGAAAAAATCACTAGATGTATTACGGAAAGAAGGAGAAATAAAAACTCAAGAGGAATACAACGCTAAGCTTGAAAAACTTGAGCAACAACATCAGATAAACATGGCTAAAATCAAATCTGATGCTGTTGTATCTAAAATTGACGACGCTGTAGCACAAGTAGACCCTGTTCAAGCTCTTAAAAATGAAAACACTAGAAAACTCGCTTTGATTCAAGAGTTTGAAAAGCAGAAATGGATCACCGAAGAAAACGCAATAGCATTGCGTGAAGCGGCTAATCATCAGTATGAGCAAAATCGTATCAATGCGCAGTGGGAAATATGGCGAAATCAGAGCGATGCTAACGAGTTTTTGGCGTCATCTCTTGAGGGATTAGCAAGTAGCGCAACAAGTACAATATCAGGCTTAGCGTCAGGCACAATGACAGCAACACAAGCAATGCAGAACTTTGCTAATGTGATTTTGAACGAAGCGATCGGGTCATTAGTTCAAATGGGTATGCAATACGTCAAGAACGCAATTGTTGCTAAAACAACCTCGGCATCAACAACGGCGGCGCAAGTAGCTGAGGCTACGTTATTAGCAGCAGCATATCAACCCGCTGCTATGTATGCTTCAATCGCAACGCAGGGCGCAGCAGCAACTACAGGCGCAACATCGTATGCAACAGCTATCGGTTCAATGAAAGCGTTGGGTATAGCAGGTGCTCGTAAAAACGGCGGTCCAGTAGACGCTAACTCTATGTATCGAGTTGGTGAGGGTGGAAAGCCAGAAATCTTGGTAGCAGGCGGAAAGCAATATTTAATACCAGGAGAAAATGGGCGAGTATTAAGCAATCGCCAAATTACATCTAATGGTAAAGGTGGCTCAAATATCAACCTTAATATTAATATGCCGATTAACATTGATGGTGGCGGTGGCATGTCAGAACAAGACGGACAGCAACTAGCTAAAAACATTGAACAAGCTATTCGTGCGCAGATTATGAAAGAACAAAGACCGGGAGGGCTACTAAATCGTCGTTGATTTTATAGGCGAATTTTCATACCATTAATTAAAATTTTAAAAGAGTTGATGGTATGAAAAGAATCTTGATAATTAGTTTAGTTAGCCTTGCTTTATTCGGCTGTGGTGAAGATAAGATTACAAAAGAGTATCTTGTAGGTGATTGGCGCTGTATAGATAACCAGTATCAAAAACACAATGTCGGAGCTAATGAAGACTTGGGTGATCCTGTGTCATCTTTGGAGGATCTAAGGACATTTAGAATAATTAATAATGAATTATACCAAATAAACAAAGAGATAGAAAATACTCTTATTGATTTAAGTAAAATTGACTCAACTGAAGATGAAATATCTGATGCTTATAAAACTCATATTGTGAATACTATAAAGGCAATTGATAAAGACACATTTAAATACATAACAACAATAGATATTAAAAATATAGATAATGACACTAACATTATTAACCTTAGAACTAAATTAGAAGGGATTTGCACAAGAATAAAATAACCTACATTAACTACTGGTGACTAAGAATGGCAATAAAAGTAAAAGGTGTTAGAGGATGCATAAAAGGTTTAGATAACACCGTAAACAAC
>NZ_JBIDFF010000056.1:0-3473 GCF_046635645.1 Gilliamella sp. BG2 | reverse complement strand
TGATCATCTTATCACTATGTGTATAAAAATTCCTGATTAGTAGCCTCAATAATTTCATATCTAAAATAATTTTATGTGTAAAAATTTACAATATATAGTAATACATTATCAAAATTTACTACTATATATAGTAAATCTGAATATTAATTGATTAAAAAACAAGCAAACGAATCAATGGGTGAAAAATATTTTTTAAGAGCATTTTTTCACTGGCTAATTCATTACAAAATTAAGGCGATTATACAAATCCGATCATAAACTGAATTACTTGAAATTTAATTTATTTAAAAATCATAAAGTTAAAAATAATGTTTATTAAAATCAGATCGTAAATCAAATGACAGCATTTTTACGGCGTTACTAAAGTTAAGTAATACATAGCAACCAAAATTGTATTTAAAGGGCTTAGAGCGCTCATTTTGCGCCTTATTTTTGATATTTATTATTTACTGTGCTTTATTTTTCAGAATACTTTGATAAAATACTAGTTAAATTGATTACCTAGTTATTTATACAGGTAGTTAATTGAAAAGCTATTAATGAGGAGTATCTCAGTTGATAGTTTTAAGGGGAGTTGGTTCACGGTCGCCAAACTTAGAAGCCAGATCCCCTAGTACGAAGAAATTAAACATGATACAGATAGAAATGTAACAAATTGCTTAACAACTTCAGTTATATATTGTCTTATCTACTAAAAGTAGTCAATGCCAATATTAACTAACTGTTGATTTATCAACCAATCTCTGTTAGCTCCTTTCATCCCCTATCATTGTTTAATTCTTTTTAATTAGTAATTTAAAAAGAGATTTTTACATGGAAAAAATTTTAAATAACAAAGATAGTCTTATCCCGTTAAAAGATTTTATTGCCTTAATTGGTTATAAAAGCACATCCTCATATTATCAAATGCTCAAAAATGACAAAACCGCACCTAAACCAATAAAATTATTGGGTCGAAAAGTTTTTTTATCTAGTCAAGAAGTTAATAGCTGGATTGAATCAAAAAAAGCGGCAAGGGGGTAATTTATGCAAATTGGAAACCCTCTATATCGCGAAATAATAAAGGGCTTGCATTGGAATCTTGACGCTTCCAATAATAGCCAATCTGATTATAAAAAGCTACCCAAAAAGCCGAGAGCTTACCTATTAATTGCGTGTACTGGTGACAATGGTATTACAGAAAATGAGATATTGCGCACCTGTAGGCTTTCTAGCGGTAGAAATTACTGTTCAGAACTAGAAAGAAAGTTAGGCATCACATTAAAGCGCATGGATGAACCCAATACCGACGGAATAGGCTCACACTATCGCTATTACCTAGCCAATAAGGAAGATGCTCAAAAGGTGGTTAATCTGATTCTTAGTTATGAAAATAGCTTATTAACTGAATCAGATATCAGCCAAATTTTAGCACTTTATCCAAGCAAAGCAGCTTAATTAATTGATTTTATAGCAAAGCTCATTTTTGAGCCGACGGTATCCCTTTGCCTAAATTTAGCTAAACGGGGAATTTTCGGACACGTTAGGAGATAAAAAATGACAGATTTTAATAATTTAGTACCAGTAACCGAAACACAATTAAACGGTAAATTACAGCAAACAGTTAGCGCAAAGGCTTTACATAATTACTTAAAAGTAGGAAATGATTTTTCAACATGGATAAAGGGAAGAATAAAAGAATATGGGCTTATTAAAAATGATGATTTTTTAATCTTTGATTCATCAGAATTCAGGAATCAAAGTACAAATAATGAACAACAAATAAAATGGACAACTAAGCGAGGTGGAGATCGTAAAAGTACAGATTACATCCTTACAATCGGAACCGCTAAAGAATTAGCAATGATTGAAAATAACGAGAAAGGACGAGCAATAAGAAAGTACTTTATACGTTGTGAAGAACATCTTAAAGAAATCGCGCCAACAATCCAAAAGAAAGCACTTAATCGATTAAAAGCACGTTTAAAAGTCGCAGATTATAGCCGTCCTATGTGTGACGCTTTAACAGAGCAACGTAAAGCACTGGGGAAAAGCGCAAATAACACCGTATTTACTAATGAATTCGATATGATTAACCGCATCGTATTAGGTACTACATCAAGCAAATACAAGAAAGCCAATAATCTTACTGGTAATATTCGTGACCACCTAAACGAATTTGAATTAAACCATATCGCATACCTTGAGAACGCAAATATAACATTAATCCATATTGGTTACGACTATCATCAGAGAAAAGCCGAGCTAATAAAGTTATCTCATGCTTATTTAATCCGTCATATGGCACAGGTGGCTTAATTATGATGACTACACACCCATTTAACGCCCTAGCAATAGGGCAATATACTCAAGCCCTAAATAATCGCTTAAATTGCTATTTTAACGGAATTAACGCGAAATCATTCTTCTTGGTTGGCAATAATTCTAGTTTTCAGTCAAAAAAGCCTATTTCAGTGGAAACCAGTGTAAAAGTACGCGCTAAGTACGCAGTGAAAACCGTTTTTTTAATGCGTACTAATCATTGCATGGGGTTGAATTTCAAAAGTATGTTTCTTGAGTCCATAAAAAGGAGAATGGGAAAACAAATACCACCAATCAGTGGCATTAAGTTAAAAGATTATTTCTTATCTAGTTTAGCTAGTTTTTCGCGACAAGCATCCTTAACCCATGCGCTAAAGTTACTACTTTCTTGTAGTATTTGCTTTTCCATTAGTTCAAGTAAATCATCTTCAAAGCGGATTATTTTAGATGTGCTCTTAGAACGGTCAAAACTTCTTTTTTTATTTTCTTCTTGCATTGGTTTATACCACTATGTTAGATTATCAGTTAATGGTTTATACCATATTAAGGATAATACCACTAAAAAGCAATGCCACGAAGTGCGACCAACACTATCGAGGCATCTAACCACAAACATTAAACGGAGTAATGCTATGGCTAATAGTAATGATACCCTACGCCCTAAAAATGGGCAACCTGACCTATCTAATTTAATTTCTGTTTTAAATCTCTATCAAGCAGATATTCCAACACACCATTTATTACAAGCTGAGAATCATTTTGAAGAACTACAGCAATCTATTCTATATGGAATAGGTGCGATTGGTAACCTGATGTTTTGGGCTAGTGAAAATGAGAGTTATTCCGAGCAGAACCTTAAAAGTGATATGCGCGATATTGGCTATTTACTAGCACAATTAAGAGATGTTGCCTGTTTCGCTTCAAATCAAATTAACCTACTTGATGCTACACAAAACCGTAAGGGAGGTAAATAGTATGTTGAAAACGAATTATAAAGAAAAAAGTAATCGTGAAACCAAACTATTTAAATTCTATGACCTTACTACTGCCAAAGTATTTGAGGCATTAGCTCCTACAGAACAACAAGCTAGAAAAAGCCTAGGCAAATCATCCCTTATCTTTATTGCCAGAATTCGCTTATATCCAGTCATTGAAGACACTAGAAGCTTTGG
>NZ_JBIDFF010000055.1:0-3906 GCF_046635645.1 Gilliamella sp. BG2 | reverse complement strand
GTGATACCACGGGCACATAACACCCGATTCATCATATGCATAATAAATATCATTATTTGCGATTTCTGTTCTCATGCCGTTATATAAAACAGGGTCGAATAAACTAATTTTTGGTATCGGTAAATCAACGTCATATACTTTTTCACTCACTTAAACCTCGCTTATAATTAACAATTACATTTCCACATTTGAACGGTACAATCAGAATCAAGCATGTATCAAAATTACAGTTATTGATCGACTTTTCACCGCTCGGTAATAGATACTGATAACGACCGTCTGGAACATAAATAATACAGTTTTGTCCGTGTACATTGTCGCTCCATGCCCTAGTAGCAGGGGTGTAGGGCAGGACCATCAATACTTGTTTGCTAAATTTGTTTACTTGTTCAATCGCTTTTTGGAAAAACTCCCATTTCCGTGAAAAAGGAGGGTTGCAAAATGAGGTCGTAAATGGTGGAAATGAACTATTAGAATATGAATCAGAAAACCAATCTATATCGCTCAATGCGTCATAATCCTCAGTTAAACACCAGTCGCTTTTTTCTATTTGAACATCTTCGCTTGAGCAACATACATCAATATCAAAGCCTTTTATATTTAGCAGTGTTAACGCATCATTGATTAATAACTCTGATGTTCGCCAATAATCCTTGTTTTGCTTCTCTGTTTGTGATTTGTTTAGAATAGCCATTTTAAAAACTCTCTGATGTAGTGATTTGGTGGGTGTCACTCTGTCGCCAACGGCGTGACTACCGTCATGTCAAACAATACGGCTTGTATATTTCAAATTAGTGGGCTAACTGCAATTGCGGACAGTGTCTCTGCTAACACTAATCATCAACGCATATACCAGACGTTATTTTTAGCTTGTTGTTATACCTAGCTTTTTATTTAAATCTTCAACGACAACAGCAGGTAAATTGGATTTAATAACACTCGCTTGTATACCATCTAAAAAGTTGACTGATTCGGGCCATATTTCTTGTAATTTTTTGAGAGTTGCACAACTATTTAAAATAGCCATAATTTCATGCTCTAAATCATTTTTTTGTTTTTCTAGATATTTGAACTGATTCTGTAATGATAAAAAGCGTTTTGAAAACTCATGATCGGCGGTGTATGTTGGATTTTCGTCTAATCCATAAAAAATACGCTCAGAAGGTAATGTTAGATATGCACTTAACCCATTAAAATTACATCTCACACCTTCACAAATTCGAAAAACAGAATAATAATCAAATGGCAACTCTTTTGCTCGGGCTCTTATTTCATCCGCTTCTTTGAGAAGCTCAGCGGTTACGTTATCGTTATAAACGTCAAGAGCTAATTTAGATAAATTTTCATTTGCTGTTTTTAGCTCTTTATTTGCTAGTGATTGCTCAATTGCATTTTTACAAATTTGTTCTTTGATAGATTTAGTTAATCTTGTCATGATTCTTTCCTTTTAATAAAAAACCGTCACTTGGACGGTCATTAGATTAATTCAGGGACATGATTTTTTACAAAACCAATAAAGGATGACGCCATATTGCGCACATCCAAATCAATCCCCTCATAACGATAAAATGAAACTGGTAGAAATGATTTAATTAGGTAGACATTTTGATTAGCTGGTTTATAGCTTTGGAATAGATTGTAAGTGAACTTATCACAGTCAAACCAATCAAGATAACAGCGCCATTGCATACTATCGATATAGTTTTCAGCATTAGGCTGTGATGTTAATTTATGGTCAAAGATTTCATTAACCTTAATTGCATCAACCACACCAACAAATGTAACAGGCTCACCGTCAATAACGGTTTGCTTTTCTAGTTTAAATTCCTTAGCTTCTGGCAAAGCTATTTCACAATCCAAGCCTGATAAATCAAATTTGAATCCGTCTTGTTCAACGATAGATAATTCATCATTATATGATGCGTTTTCTAGGATTTTATGAAAAGACGATCCTGCAAGCATCGCTTCGGTCGGCGGTGTACGCTTTAATAAGAAGTCAATCATATCATCAATAGTTGATTCATCATTCAACAACCATCGGCGATACGATTCTAGTTGTGTAGCCGATATTCTTATCATGCGACAACCTCGAACACTTTAAGCTCTTTATTAAATGAAAACCCTTTTTTCTTACCAACTTTGAGTAAGAGTTGTTTTTCGATAGGGCTTGAATCAGCCATAATCATCAATTGCTCATTGAACGCATCAATACCATCAATAGTCATTAAATCAGCTTCAAGCTGAGAAAGCTTTTCTTGTTTGGCATTGTATGCAATAAGGCTTTCATTTAGTTTATTTTTAATTTCATCGATTAAATCACCTAAAAATGTAGGACTATCTTTAAATGATGGCACTTCTTTTACTGGTAATTGAGTAGGATTTTTACCAAAACCACTGGCGCTTGGGTTAAAATCAATAACTCTCTTGTCATTGCCTGAAAATTTTAATCGCCCCATCACGTCAGCAACTTTATATATTTCGTTCTTCGAGCCACCCTGTATATCTAGACGCTCTACAGTATCATCTCCGTTTTTTTCTTCGCTCATGTGAGCAACTAAAACAACATCTTTACCAAAAGAGCGCATTAATTTAAGCCAATCAGTAAAAACATTTTTTAACACTCCATACCCTTGTAGGGTAAACGAACCATTTCTATTTTTTAATTTCGGATCTGTTTTCATTAGATGAACTGTTAAAACATCTAATGCTCGACCAACCGCATCAACTATAATTGTGTTATATGGTTTTAGGTCATCCTCTGTAATATTGATAACATCAGACCAAGAATCAATTTCAACACTATCTTTTCGATTATTTGAACGATGTGCTCCTTTATCAAAATCAAACAATAAAGGCTTGTCTGCTGTGAACGCTGTAGATGTTTTACCTATCCCGGGTTGAGCATAAAGACATATTGTTAAATTTTTAACTTCAATCGGTTGTTCTGCCTTAATAATTTTTAGAGCCATGTATCACCTCATTTAAATGCGTGTCGCTTTCTTGTTTTTGAACTTGTAAATTAGCTAGTTCCGTTAAATCAACTCTGTACGCTTCTGCTATATCAATAATCATTCTTGATTGAATTGGTAGCGAGCTATATATTTGTTCCCATGTCATTCGCTTTACTCCGTCGCCACTTCTAACATCCAGCGAATCAACCCAAACAGTCCACCGAGCGTCAAAATGTAGGTACAAAAAAGGGCGTATAGTTGTTCGCCCTTGTTTAGTTTGTAATTTAGCCTGAATCGGTCTGTGTCATGTACATTACAGCCGACATGATCAATCGGTATTGTGTTCATTTAGACGCCCTCAGGTCGTTCTGTGAGTGAGAGACGCCAATTAATTCCATCAATATTGAAAAATAAGACGCTTCTACAATACTCATTGCTAAAATCATTCCAGCAACCACCATATTTATCGGCATATGGTTCATTAATGTAAAAATACACTTCGCCATCTTTGTCCATTGCCGCGTATTTCCATTTTTTACTAATTTTTCGCCACATATTGCGCGTAATTGGTAAAGGTGTTGATTGAGGTACAATGCGGTATTCTGTCTTCAATGATACGGAATTAGGGACTGCTGGGCGCCAATCAGCGCCGCGCTTATATTCAACTGGCAAACCCTGCATATTTGCTAATAAAATTTGCACCATATGCTCTTGATATTCATTTTGTGGTGTTAATTTTTCCATTATTCACTCCTCAATTCTTCGAAAAACCAATCTGTTATGTCTATGTCTTCGCACTCACAAGGCGACGCACAATAAACGAAGCCAATACGTCTTTTGAATAAGTGATTTTGTCTAGATATAACAATCAATGATGCAAGCAAGTCTGGAGCAAATCTAGATGCCTTATTTCCAGAAAACCAAGGAATATCAGCATCCAAACACGCATTTAACA
>NZ_JBIDFF010000054.1:0-4525 GCF_046635645.1 Gilliamella sp. BG2 | reverse complement strand
AATTAAACACGCAATTAACTTAACTTGTTACTTTTTAAAAATTTTTGAAAGATTATAACGATCAGTAAGGTTAATTGCGATAGATAAAAACTATCATAACATATTTTATTGATCTGTAAAATCGATCATAATACAATAGTCAACCTTTTTAACTCAACCTTTACTTTTACTTTTAATAAATTTTTGTGAGTAAAAAATGAAACAATATAAAAGAGCTATAAGTAATTTATCAATAGCATCAACAATATTTTGTATCGGAGCGCTTATTAATCCTATTGTTTGGATTTATATTACAGGAAATAGTTGTGAACCAAGCATGATGTTTTTTATATATACAATAACAGTAATATTAGGAATTGTAGCAATATTATTAGGGTTAATAGCGAAGAAGGATATTTTTAATAATGAAAAAGGCGGACTAAAGTTGGCTAGAGTAGGAATTATCGGAGGAACTGCTATTACAGTTTATACTTCTTTATATGTAATGTTATTGGTATGGACTTATTGTTTTATGTATTAAACAGAATTGTAGTGATATCAATAAAAATATTATTGTAATTCAATAATATTTTTCTTAATTCATAAATTATAAAAGATTGGGAAATTAAAAATGTCATCTCAACAATTAATTGATATAGCGATTAAGCAAAAAGAGCTTTTTTTTATTGGTGAAAGTTTACCTCGTGATTGGTATGAAGGCTTTATATTATGGGAAAAAATAGCAAAAACAGGTGAACCTAAAGCATTATTCAATATGGCTTATTGTTACTATACAGGAGAAGGGACAGAAAAAAATATAGAAAAAGCTATTGAATATTATGAAAAATCAGCAGACAAAGGACTTTCTGATGCTTATTATTATATTTATAAAATGTTAAAAAATACTGATCCAAAAAGAGCATTAACATTTCTTGAAAAAGGAGTTATTAATGGTTCAGAATTATCACAACAGCATATTAAAGATGCTCGTTTAAATTATGAATATAATGAAAAAATAAAAATCTATAATAAATATTATGTTTCTGTCATGGAAGGTATAGAAGAGAAAAATCCACCCAAAATTAGAAATGAAATAGCAAAAGCTAAACAAGATGGGGTTGATAATTTGTTTCAAGATATAGAATTAGGAATTAGACTTCAATGTGAAATTATTTATCAAAAAGGAACAATTAGACATACAAAAGGTGAATATTATCATAGTAGTGATAATAGTTTTTCTTACTCTTATGATTATGAACGTTATTATAAATATAAAGTAAAATTATATAACCCAACAGATAAAACGATATTTTATAATTATTTAAATGAAGAAGGATTTATTACTTCTAAAGAAAAAAAACAAATTTGTGGTATAGTAAGTGATGCTTATGAAGCAAATTTAAAAGAAATTTCTATACCCTATACAAATTATGCTTTTTCTGATAATAAACCTCGACAATGTTATTTTGTTCTACCTAATATATATGTAACTAAAAAATTATTACCAGTAGGAATGTGGTGGAGAATTATATTTATGCTCGTAATGATCGCAGTTATAATTAACTTAATTCGCAGTATTAAATTTTTTTAAAGAAACAGAACGAATTATAAAAAAGAGGGATTTTCCTCTTTTTATTTTTTATTCATCAAATCTATTCAGTTAATAATTTATATTTTTGTTTTTTTTAAAATTTTATCAATTTTATTATTTTTCTGTATATCTTCTTTTTTTTCAATTTTAAACTTATTTAATAAATATTCTTTTTCTTTTAAATTACATTTTTTAATAATTTCACTTCTATCAAAATACAAAGAACTTCCAATTTTATAACATGTTTGTAACTATCCCCTAAAATAGTACAGCAAAAAAGTAGAAAATTCTCTATGATAAAAGAAAAGGGGATTTAATTATGAAAAAAATGACTGAACATCAAATTGTCGCTATTTTAAAAGAAGCTGAAGCGGGTATTCCGGTTAAAGAACTGTGCCGTAAATATGGCATGGGTAATTCAACTTTCTATAATTGATATTGCAGTAAGTTTACCAGCAGGAAGGATTACCCGTTACTTAGATAAACTGGCTGAATATCATGGGTATCCATTAAAAATACGGGTCGATAATGGGCCAAAATTTACAGGAAAAACCTTTATAAGCTGGGCTAAATCACATGATATAACCATTGATTATATCCAGCCCGGTAGCCCTTATCAAAATGGCTATATTGAACGATTTAATCGTACCTATCGTACTGAAGTACTCGATTTATATCTTTTTAACAACTTAGCACAAGCAAGGAGAATAACTGAAGAATGGTTAATGATTTATAATACCGAAAGACCACATGAGGCATTAAATAACATGACACCGATTGAGTATAAAACACTAAAACAAGCAGCATGATTTTCTACGTGAGTTGTGTACTAAATTTGGGATATTTACAACCGAATCATCCGGTAACTTAGGTTGATAATAGTAAGCACAACGGCTTAAGCCAACAATGGCACAACTCATAACAATAGTAACTGGATGATTTTATTGTAATTGCTGTGCCCACGTTTTACGTGCCTTTGTGGGCACTAAAGCTTTTTTATTATTTCTTCCTGCAGCTGGGATTTTAAGCTCAGTTCGGCAAACATCTTCTTAAGCTTGCGATTTTCAGCCTCCAACTCCTTTAAGCGTTTGATATCCGAAGTTTCCATTCCGCCGTATTTTTCTCGCCATTTATAGAAAGTTGAATTACCCATGCCATATTTACGGCACAGTTCTTTAACCGGAATACCCGCTTCAGCCTCTTTTAAAATAGCGACGATTTGATGTTCAGTCATTTTTTTCATAATTAAATCCCCTTTTCTTTTATCATAGAGAATTTTCTACTTTTTTGCTGTACTATTTTAGGGGATAGTTACATGTATAGAACAAGTTACTCTGATGGTAAAAGTGTAATTGAAACAGATAATGAAAAAGCACGTGAAGAAATAAGTAATTTGCTAAATGAGCTTGATATTATTTAATATTTAATATTTATTAAATTCTAATTAATAAAAGGAACTCAAATTGAAAACGCCAAGAACATCTAAAGAAATATACAACCAAGCGGATAAGTTAGCTAATGAATTAGCAGATCGTCCCTATGCTGGTGGCGATAGAAAGAATCTAAATCTAAAGTAATGAGAAAAATTTCGTTTGAAATTGATGAAATTCAATATGAAGAATTAGAAGATATTGCAATAAAAAATAAACGTGCAAAGTTGCCTTTAAAAACAATATCTGATTTACTAAGAGTTGCAGTTGATGATTTTTTAAGAAAGTACAAAAATAATTAATAAATTTGCGAGGATAATTATGAAAAAAATACTAATATTTATTACTGCCATGTTCTTATTCGGATGTAATGAAAAGACCTATACAGTAGAAGATTTTAAAAATAACAAAGAACTACTTGATGAATACCGTAAAAAATGTGAAAACGGTGAAATTGATGGTGATAGTTTGAATTGTCAAAACTCTCACAAAGCAATAGTTTCAAAAAATAGAGTTGGTAATGCAAGTTGGAATTAATCAAGTTTTAGATGCCACATGAGTGGCTTTTAAATTTCTATCTGTGATAAGTTTATAGACTTAATGTGCTTCTTGTTAATTATAAACTTATCATCTTGTATTATAATCTTATCTCCTTTTTCTGCTTTATTGTCATTTAAAAATCGATTAATCTGTTTCGACCAAATCGTCTTTTCATTACCGTTGCTATCAATTAATTTTGCAAATGCTGATTGCTTACCGTTTATTTGAAATTGATAATTAGCCAGCCCAAAATCATTAATAATAAATTCTTGAGCTTCCAATCGTTCAACTTTTTCTATAGCCCATTTTTTTACTTTGAATGACTGATTATTTTCATCTTTAATCTCTTTGATTTTTATATAATCGCCAACTCCTACCTCAAGAACAATTAGACGCATAAAAGATTTAAACCCAAAAGAACTCAAATTGAAAACACCAAGAACATCTAAAGAAATATACAACCAAGCTGATAAGTTAGCTGATGAATTAGCAGATCGTCCCTACGCTGGTGGCGATAAGAAAGAATCTAAATCTAAAGTAATGAGAAAAATTTAGTTTGAAATTGATGAAAGCCAATATGAGGAATTAGAAGATATTGCTTATAAAAAATAAGCGGCGAAGTTGCCTTTAAAAACAATACCTGATTTACTTAGGTTAGCTGTAGATGATTTTTTAATAAAATACAATAAAGCTTAATCTAATATTAACCAACGATTTTAAGTGTAACTATCCCCTAAAATAGTACAGCAAAAAAGTAGAAAATTCTCTATGATAAAAGTAAAGGGGATTTAATTATGAAAAAAATGACTGAACATCAAATCGTGGCTATTTTAAAAACAGACACGGCTCATCGCAATATTGCGCCCAACACGTTAGATAGGCAATTTAATCCTGATAATCCGAATACGACATGGGTAACCGATATTACTTATATTAAAACGGGTGAAGGTTGGTTATATTTGTCGGTGATTATCGATTTATATGG
>NZ_JBIDFF010000053.1:0-4829 GCF_046635645.1 Gilliamella sp. BG2 | reverse complement strand
AAGCAAGTCTGGAGCAAATCTAGATGCCTTATTTCCAGAAAACCAAGGAATATCAGCATCCAAACACGCATTTAACAATAATGCTAATTCATGTTCAGTTTTACATTCAACATACCAATCTTGCAGTGTTAATCGCTCAATAATCTTTTTACTTGTCATTGTTTTATCCTCATGAATTCTAGCCGCTAATTCTGTAAAAAAGCCCGTTACTCAATTCACGGGCAAAGGATGAAAGGAATAATAGCGCTTTTACGGCAAGCGACAAGCCGTTTCGGGTCTCAAAACTAAATTAAAATAGATGATTCTTCTTGCAAAAACTATAGCGCTATCTAGCGATGTCATAAAACTTGGGCTAATTTTTATTTCATTTTTTATTGCGCTCTTTGCGTTTGTATATGTAGCTATACCAAGCTCAGCTTTGACAGATAAAATCAACTCAGCAAAATAATCTATGATGTAATCGTCGTTATTTGATTGAAGATTTTTAACAGCATCAGATATTAATTTGTTAGTTAAATCGGTAGCTTCTTTAATTTTTTTATTCATTTAATGAATCCCTCAAAAAAGCCCCATTTCTGGGGCAAACGGATTTGCATGTACTCGTCTTTCCGAGTTGTCAAAATTAGTTAGCTTAATAAAATGATTTTTTATTTTTTTCATTAAAAATAAATTCAGCTTTTTCATAACATATGAGCTTTAATGCTTTTTGAACTGAATCAGTGTCAACATCATCCCAACCAAACGCTTTCATTATTTTTTCTTCAATTTCTAGATAATCACTATCGCTGAGTTTGTCATAAAGTTCGTTTGATTGAGCTTTAATTTCTGCTTCTTTAGCGTCTTGCATTTCAGAATTATTCATCATTTTGCAATATGCTCTTTCGTAACCGTTCTCTACAGCTCTATGTAATTGCATAACTCACCTCTATTATTCTTATCAACCTCAAACTCAAGCCCACTTGTTTAAATGCGCTTTGATTTGAATGCTACACTCTCGCAGTAGCCGCGCTCTTGCCAAAGGAGTCTCATCGTAATGAGTAATGACGGGTGATAATCTGGCTCATTATCTCGTCTTACCCGCACACTTTTTTTCAACATTAACCCTAACTGGCTGTGTGTATGACTCTATGTCATTTCCAGCTTTGTCATGCAAACTCGGGAGCGTAATAATAACGCTATACTTTTCACCTAGGCGCGGTTCAATCCGCTTTAATTTCGCAATTCTTGTTTCCTCCCATTTGTTAACCAAATTATCTCGATGGTCACGAGTTTCTGCGCTCCCTTATTCCGTGTCATCCGTTCATCAGCTTAGAGGGAGCTAGGCATTTCGTTCTAAGATGAGCTTCGCTTTCACACTGTCTACTTGAATAACACTTTATAAGTTGTTCCGACTTTCCGAATTTTTAAAGAGCTTCAACTTTGGTAAGTTGATTTGTTTTGATGTGTGTATATTACCTAAAGGTTATCGTTTTGTAAATACCTAAAGGTAAATAAATTTAGTTAAAAAATAACCCAAAGGTAATAAGTGATTGTATTATAAGTGAAAAAACTTTTTTGATTGGCTGTTTTTTGAGCTGTGGTAAGTAGGGAATATAAAAAAAGCCACTTAAGTGGCTTGAGAAATGCAATTATTCGTTAGTCAAAATAGACATACTCAATATTTTGTCCAACAAACACTTTTCCTTGTATATAAAAATTATTCATTGAGTTTTTATCGAGTCTCCATTTTTCATATACTGAATTATCTGATATAACTATTATTTCAGTTCCTGTAACTTGAATGCGTTTTATATATATTTCGTTGTCAAAAACAAAAACATACACACCATCGCCATCGTAATAATTTATTTTTGTGTCAACATATACATTCGCACCCGATTTAATTGTTGGTGTCATGCTGTCGCCTTTTGCTGTTATTACTTTGATATGCTCAGTTGATCTTCTTCCAAATAATTTTAGTGCAAAATCAGGCGTAAACTCAATTGAACGTAAAACGCTAGCAAATTCACGTTCAGTGATTACACCGTTTCCACAGCTTGCACTGATATCCAAAACTTCTATTTTCACTCCATCCTCTTTTTTTATGTCATTTTTAATATTATTAGAATCTATTACAGGTTCTAGTTGATCATAAGGAGTTAAATCATCCAGCCAACCGCGCGGCAAATTAAAAGCAGTTTCAATATCAAACAAAACTTTGTCTGATATATTTTTTTTATTTGGTTTCCCTTCCTCATACAGCATTCTTGATACGTATGACGGGTTTTTATTTAATTTCTCTGATAATTCTGTAATTCTACCGTTACAGTATTTATCTTTTAATGTTATTAAATTTTTCCGTCTAATTTCATATATGTTCATACGCTCTCCTCATATTTCTTTTAATTTTAATAAAAATTTACCTTTTGGTAAATTACCTTGAGGTATTGATTTTATTTTTATCTTAGGGTAATATTCAAGAAAAATAATTAACCTACAGGTATTCATATGAATAAATTACGGCTTTTTTTAAACAGCTTAACGATAGAAGAGCAAATGGTATTTGCTGAAAAATGTGGTACTACAATCAAATATTTAAGAAAAAGAATTAGCGATCGCTCATCAAGACTCGGTGAAAAAATTTGCATTGAGATTGAAGACAAAACAAGCGGAAAGGTTAAATGCGAAGATTTGCGCCCAGACGTCAACTGGTCAGTAATTAGAGGTCGCTCATGAGCACATTAAACAATGAAAGCACACAAAGCCAATGCAAAAACATTTTTATATCTAACTCATTTCAAGTTCCCAACGCTGTTATTGATGAATTAATGGCTGATATGTCAGCTAATGCGTTACGTTGTTATTTACTGATTACTCGCAAAACCACGGGGTGGGGCAAAACAAGCGATAAAATCAGCATATCTCAATTTATGCAATATTTAGGGATAAAAGACAAGAGAACTGTTTATGCAGCTCTATCTGAATTAACAAATTTATGTTTGATCAATGCAATTAAAAATAATGGTGAGATTACTGAATATTCACTAGTGTTGGAAACGTCAGAACCAGTTACAAAAAATGCAGGTACAAAAAATGCTACTGGTAGCAAAAAATGCATAGAACCAGTGACAAAAAATGTACCCGCCACCAGTAACAAAAAATGTCACTCTACAAAAGACACTATAAAAAACAATATTACAAAAAAAAGGAACAATGATTTTGACCCTATGACTGCCAAACCAAAAAACGTGAGTGTTGACGTTTGGAAAAACTGGATTGATTACAGAAATTCGTTAGGTAAAAAACTACAACCACAATCGTGGGTAAAACAATCTCAAATGCTGGAGGCACAAGCAAATCCTGAATTGATAATTAACCAATCGATTATGAATGGTTGGCAGGGTCTGTTTCCTATCAAGAATAACACTGCTGTTAGCAATCATTCAAGCGACACGTCTTGGATAAACAACCTTGATGGAGAAATGTTCTGATGAAAAATATTGCTGAATTAGTTCCGCAAATCAACATCGTTAATGCCGTTGACAACTCAAAAAAGCAACAGCAGCAGGAACAAGTCGCTGAGGTTGTAAATAAATTATTTAGTCAACTGAGAGCCGCATGCCCTGCGATGTTCCATACTCTAAATCATAACGATGAGAATGCAATTAAACGCCAATGGATAATCGGTTTTGTTGAAAATGGCATCAATCCAGCAATGATTAATGCAGGTATGCGTATAGCCAGACAGCAAAATAACCCGTTTATGCCATCGGTAGGGCAATTTATCGGATGGTGTGAAAAAGGGTTGGCTGAACAATACGGATTACCAACCGCAGAAGGTTTGACTAAAGCCGTTATTGAATTTGGTAAATACAAGGGTTTTGATGATTTTTGCAATTACGATTACGGAAGCGATGCTAATTACTGGTTAATAAACGATCTCCACCGATTAATGCTGGATGAAAATTTGGGAAAAGAAAAATTATTAATCAGAGCAGAAAAAATGATTGCCGAAATGGCAAAAAGAATAATGATAGGTTGGGTAATACCAACACCGAACAAGGCGCTACCTAAAACAGTTCAAGGAAAACCGTTATCTCGTGAGGGGCAATTATCAAAGCTTTACGAAATAAAACAAAAATTTGGTTTTGGTCATGTCACGTCGAGTTAACCACTGCCCACTTGGACGTTATCACATGCTCGACAAAATAGCGTACGACTATGTGAGAGCAATAAAAAACAGAGGAGCAAATACGGCAAAGATTAAGCATGAAATGGCAGAACGAGTTAAAAAATATTCAGAAGAAGATAAGGCAAAATTGAGGGAGTTGATACAGAAATGGCTTACAAAATAACAGCAACAATCATAAAAAAATGGCAATCACCGACAAGCTGGACGCATTTTACTAATGAAGAATTAACAATCGAGCAATGCATTAAAAAGCTATCAAACGGTAAAGAGCTAGTTCAGCTTGATAATTTTGAGTGCGTGAGGGTTTAGTGATGTTTGAAGATTTTACTAGACGCTCTAAAGCGGTTATTAACTATCTAGTTTTTTGGTTAATCGTTATTGCGTTAGCTGTCAACGTTTCAGTAGCTAGCATTAACATCATTAATTCATTTTTTTCAGACAATGAGTTGGTACAAGCTGGGAGGTTCCTTGATTCAGTTGAAAACAGAGTTAACGAAAATGGGGTTGTGTTTTATGAAACAGCTAATCATCGAATTATAGTTACAACAAAAGAATGGTACGAACATCAAGAGAATAAAGAAAATGACTAAATTAACACAGCAAGAGTTAGAAAAAGAAGTAGAAAGATTTAAAAAACATCTAATTACTCCAATTCCTA
>NZ_JBIDFF010000052.1:0-5785 GCF_046635645.1 Gilliamella sp. BG2 | reverse complement strand
GAAGTACTCGATTTATATCTTTTTAACAACTTAGCACAAGCAAGGAGAATAACCGAAGAATGGTTAACGATTTATAATACCGAAAGACCGCATGAGGCATTAAATAACATGACACCGATTGAGTATAAAACATTAAAACAAGCAGCATGATTTTCTATGTGAGTTGTGTACTAAGTTTGGGGCATTTACACATCAATCCTCTGCATTTATATTTTGAAATTAAAATAGTCAATTAAAACTGTTTAACATCATTGGTTCAACAGAATTTTTTTCACATTTATAGTTATTTAAACGTTTTCCATTTTGGATTATTTGAATAGACTCATTTTTTGGTTGAGTATTTATCAAGTATTGAGTATTTTTATTAACAAAAGTTATTATATGAGCACTTCCATCTTGATTAGTTAATTCTTTTATTAATTCTAATTTTATATTTGATTTATTTCCAAATCGATACAGTAAATTATGAGTTACATAATTGTAGCAAATTGATAATTGATTATTACCAATTCGACAACCGAACGCATCTTTTTCATTCTGACTCTTTTTACAAAGAGTTGAATCTTTATAAAATATATTTTGATTATAAAGTGTGATAATATCTTCATATCCCATTGAAAGTAATTTAGTATAAAACTTATCTTGCCAAACTGTATCTATATTTGTTTTTAACAAATTCTTAGCTAAAAACAAAATAAAATAATCTGTATATGAAAGGGTAGCTTTGTTAATAAAAGAATCTTGTTTTTTTGATAAAATAGTTTCAATAAATTTATCAGTATTATCATCAATATTTTCAATTGAATAATCAGTAACCTGTCCAAGGGAAAAATCTAAGTATATTTCTCCTATTTTAATTAACTTCTTATTTTTACTTGTTAAATAAGTTATTTTAGCAGGGCTTTGCATACCGCCAAATTTATCAAAAATGGATATAATTCCCAAGTCTGAAATCTCAATTGAAGGATTCATCCCTCCTATATAAATATAATTATTTACATTTCCATCTATGTCCAAGTTCAAATCAATTTGCGAAATTATACCTTCTTCAGGTTTACTGAAACGGCAATATGTATATTTACCATTGAATTTATCGCCATTGATAAATTGCCCTTTAAGATCATTTGATTTTGTTTCACTACATATTTGAGCATATAAAGGAAAATTCAAATAAAACAAAATAATAAAAATAATTTTTTTTTTTCATGTTAATTTTACCTTTGTAATGTTGTATAGAAATCTTTTAAAGCTGTTTCAACTTCTTTTACTTTATTTTTGTTATTTTCATACCATTTACTATTAACCATTGCACTTGTATCAAAAGAATAGTTATCAAACTTAATATCGTGATATAAAAGACAGTTCTTAATATTAAACTTATCGTATAAAGTGATAAGTGCCTTATTTCTTTCTACAACATGGTTATATCCACCATTTACAGCCATGGTAACTTTAAGAAAGTCATTATTTGCTGCAATGCTATTAATATTTCCCCACGCACTTCCATTTATCCAATACCAAAATGCAGATTTTATTGTAAAATCTAAAGTAGAACATACTATATCCGGGTTATCTTTAAGTGTGTTGTTATTAATATATTTACCGAAAGAGTCATAATTATAGTTATGGGTAATTTGAATAAGTCCTCTACCATGATAATTTGCGCCTCCTTTATAATTGTTCCAATGAGAAGGCGTTGAACCATCCTTATTTTTATATTCTTCTGCTGTTCTAAAAAAATCACTTTCACATAATATCTGCGATATAAAATGCGCTTTCTGAAGACAGCTAGTAACATTGTGTTGAGTAAAATACTTATTCAATTTTAAAAGAAACGTACTTAATGATGTATTTTTCAAATCGTTATTCATTTTATAAAATAATCCGTTACGCAAAATATCATTAGGCATTATTGATTTAAATTGATCTTCAGTTATATGCTTATTACACACACAACTTTCAAAATTAAAAATATGCATTGTTACAGGATGAATAAACCACGCCTTACCATCAGCGCTAAGTGTGGCTGGTGGGGAGGTTTCTGCTTCGGTGGTTGGGGTACTGGTTGCCTCGCCATTTTTTGGGGGCGTGTCGTTTTGTTGGTTTAACTTCGATAAGCCTTTAGCCACATCATCCCACCATAACATCTTTTTTATCTTCTCTTTGGTCTTTTCCCAAGCTGTTACTTGTTTTTCTAATGCTTCCATTTTGGCATAAGATTCAAATTGCGCTTTAGTCAACTTTTCCGATGGTGATTCTTTATAATCTGCAGGAAAACGGCTTATTTCTCGTCTTAGTGTTTCAAACCCTTTTGCTTCCGGAGAGTCCTTTGCTTTACCTACACTACTTAAATATGCATCGAATTTTGCTTCATCACCCGTTTGTAAATAACCTAATAGATTTTTAGCATCTTCGGTCATCTCGCTGTTTAATTCTTCCCATTTCGGCATTTTGCCTTCAGCATCAATTTCACTATACCATTCACTTTCGTAATTGACTAATACACGACTTAATGCCGTAAATAACATCGGTTTATCTGCAATACCTTTAAAACTCGCTTCTTTTATACCGGTATATATATTTGTTTCAACCGGGTGTTGCTTATCAAGGATGGATAATGTTTCTTTTATCGTTGGTTTATATTGCGATAATGAATGGTTGTCTTTATTGCGTTTTAACGATTTGTCTGCGTCAAGGTAGATGTCTTTTAATGTGGACGTTTCTTTTATCTGCGTAAAATCAAACCAATCCCAACAACAGACCCGCTTAGCACCTTCACCATTCACTAACACCCAACCACTTCTTTCTCGGTTTTTATCATCAAGTACATCGACTTTTAACCACAAGTTACCTTGTGCATCTATTGCTCGATTGTCGCTTAGTGATAACTTTGCATCATTCATCTCGACCTGTAATGCCGTGCCCACAATCAGCGCACTACTGGGTATATTGCTCGCTTGTAAAGGATGCTTAGTCCAAGCCGCCGTGTTTTCGGCTAAAGACAACTCCCCATTGGGTTTGGCTACTTTGGCAATAGCCGCTTCATTTTTTATCCATAATGTCTTTATCTCAGTATCCGATGACTGTATTTCAATTTGTAATATTTCATTATTTATTGCTTCTCCTTGAGCCTTTTTATATTCAACATTAACTCCGTTAGATATAACACTTAAAAACAAATTATGGCTTAGGATGAAAGTCATCAATTTGATCTCGCCAGCGATTATAATTCCAATCAATAATCTTGGTTTGAAGCTCCGTCAGGTAGTCTTGAGCAGCTTGTTGTTGTGCTGAATTAAGAATTTTTTCTAAACGTGTTTGAATTTCCTTGTTATATTCCCAAACTGGGGGAAGTTGGTAAGCATGCCAAGCCAGATTGTTACCTTGTTCTTCTATTTTTTGTTTTGCATAATCACTTAATAGCGACCACGCATAGGCTTTAACAACATCATGTTCACGACCTAGTCCATATAAATAGGCTTCGGTAACCCGTAATATACCAATAATCGAGCTATGCTCCGCCATTAACTGCGCATAATCAATCGACAGTTTTAAATCTTCTGATTTTAAGGATTTTCGGTATTCAGTTAATTTATTCAGTTGCTTATATTGCTGATTTTTATAGTGACGTCCTTGTTGAAATAACATTTGGGCTATCAATTTTTCGTAGCAATGATAGCCCCCTTCAAGGGCATAGTTCAGATATTTAATACTTTCTTCTAATTGTTCATCTTTGCATAGTTTCGCTATTCCTCTTTCATCAAATCCACAAGGAGCATAATGACTACTCTTACGATAAGCAAAATAGGGATATTTTAAATCAGCAAATTTATCCCATAAATAACCTCTCATTTGAATACTTCTAAACACTTTAGGCTCAACTAGTGGATTACCGGCATTATCCACTAACTGATCACGATATTTACGTATAAACTCAGCAAAAGACATCATGATTCCATCTTCTTTTCCCCTTCCATCATATAAATCTTCCCAATGAAGCAGATCATAATAATAAGGCATTGCATTTTTATCCCATTGCCAAGCATGTTTAATAAATTTTACTAAGCTATCAGGATTAACTACTCCATAGAATACTTGATCGTCGAATGCATATCGATATAGCTTTTTAGCTTCATCTATGCGTAATAATTCGTTTTCAGGAATAGTTGAAGGATAAATTGTATAGTCCATAATTGTAGTTTCCGGTTGAACAAGGTTATCATCTAAATTTAATGAATTATCAAAATAAAAATACACAATACCAATAATCAAACAAAAACCAATAGCTATAGTGATTTTCTTTAGGATTGATTTTGTTGTTTTGGTAAGATTATGCATTAAAGATACTCCAAATCATTTTGATTAAAAACATCCACTTCCACAATACGTGGTTCTAACGTACCATTATTAAATACCCGACAAGGGAGAATTTGATTTTTAGAGGATAATTTTTCAATTTCTTGGTAAATGGGGTATAGCTTTGGAAGCGTTGAGTTTTGAATATCCTTATTATTTTCATATTTATTTTTTAATTTTAACACTTTAGTTTTGGTTTTTCCCGTCAATAAAGCATATCCCCATAGAGCACCATCAGAATGAATTTGGGCTATTGCGTTGAAAACCCGATTAGAGCGATAGCAATATTGTTTTGCTTCTTCTTCTGCTGATAGATCTTTATTTGAATCATGCATCCCCCCTATTCCCCCACCAATCAAAATATCATTGAACTTTGTAATATTGGTAGCAAAATTACCATAAGTCACTTGCCCTAAACAACGGGTTTTTTGCTTTTCTGAAATCGTTTTAGCCAAACAAATTTGTTGTTCAATCATATCTTTATCACAAGTATCTTCATATGCCCCACCTCGGCAGGAGTGTAAAACAAAAATCCCTTCGTTAGGATGCCAAGGTAAAACTTCCATATTGTCTTGATCGTTAAAATAAATATCATTTCCTTCTCCTTTTAAATAAAGCGCATTATGCCCGCCATGACCAAAATAGTGAATTTGCCATAAAGCATATTGACAAGATGTTTCGGGGTGTGTGAGTTCATTATATAATTTTGTCCACTCTTCCTTAAACTCATTGGGATAGAGGAAACCTTTTATGATTCGAATTTCGGCATCTGGGTATTTTTTTTCTAATCGCTTTTTTTTATTAGTAGCAGCCCTTTCAAAGTCTGCTGCGCCATCTCCCCCATAAGCAAATAACACAAATAAAGGAGTTGGTACATTTTCTAAAACCACTAGTTCAGCAACAACTTCACCTTTCTCTAGCTTACTTGTTTTTGCACTAAATTTTATACATGTTTTAGTATTTTCATTATCATTTGGCATATTTAAACTTACCTACTAATTAATTCCAGGGTGATTATTTCGTTTTCATCCACAGAATGAAATGCTTGTGTATATCCATTTTTATCGGTTTGACCTTGCACCTTTTTGCCATTGGGGAGCGTAGCAATGTAACGTTCATTGGCGTAGATTTTTCCTGATTCATCTTTACATATAAATTTAACTGCATAATCACCAATAATGTCGGGTAACGATAAATCATCAATATTCATATCTGCCACCCCCATCTTCTGCATCACATTACATTTAAGATAGATATTATCCTGCGTGCCAAGTTCTATGCCTTCACTGCTGATTTTGATATAAGAGCCACCGCAGATAAGGGTGAGGTTGTCTTTGGCGGTAATGGTCACCTTGCCATCGACACTATCCACTTTGATATCTTGTTTGGCAGCCATATTGAAGTTGGCGTTTTGGGCTTGCACCTCGAT
>NZ_JBIDFF010000051.1:0-6443 GCF_046635645.1 Gilliamella sp. BG2 | reverse complement strand
ACTTTGGCAATAGCCGCTTCATTTTTTATCCATAATGTCTTTATCTCAGTATCCGATGACTGTATTTCAATTTGTAACCAAGCCACCTTCACATCTTGACTCATTATATTAATTTTGGTCTTTGCATACGGTTTACCCACTGTCGTATCCGATGCAGCTTCTTTTTCCAGTAGTTTGACCTGTTTAGCTATACCCAAAAAGGCTTTATCTTCCTCTGGGATTTTACTCGCTTCCGCTTGTGTTTGAGTAATATAACTTGGTAAGTCTTCACAGGTGAAACATTCAACATGTAAATGAGGACGAAATTCTTTATCGTTTGGACCGTTACCTAATTTTTAGCTGTGCTATTTTAATGACAATAGTGTTTGATCTATCTTTTTGTTTATTTGTTCTACTAAACATTTTGTAATGTTATAAGTAAAACCCTCTGTTTCATAATAATAATTAGGTGCAGCTATTGATAAACATATTTTATTAATTTGTTTATCTATTTCGTCTATAGATTCATTAAGATTCGTTTTTTTATCTTTAAGCGATATGGTTTTTTGAGATAAAAGGTCATGATAGTAACGATAAGAATCTATACTACAACTAGTCGAGTATTCTTCTTGATAACAAGTTTTTAGTTTATTAATTTGAAATTTTGATGTTTCAAGCGAACCTTCGAGAATTTTGAATTGATCGGGGTAAGTAATTTGATATTTATAACCTTCGTCAATTAATAACTCTTTAAGTTGAAATTGTAAGTCTTTTTCATCTATTTGATAATGCTTCCAGAATATTGGTTTTACACTAGTATCGATATCTTTGACCAATAATAAATAAACATCTTTACTAGGTGAAATATAATAGTATTGATTACTTAACCAATAATAACCTTCAACATCATAAGAACTATTTGCCAATATAATTTTATCTTTAAAGTTTCCTTTATGAAAAATGGATAAGTTAAACTCTTTAACCGGATATATTTTATTATTAACGGTTTTATTATAGATTTTTTTATTAATAGTAAGCTTTAAATCATTTACATCATATATAACAATATTATTTCTAATAATTTCATATAAATTATCAAAATATGAAGCCATTTGATTAATTTGACAACGCTCAAGTATTTCTTCTCGTTCAGTATTTGTAATATGCCAAAAATCATCGTTTTTCTTGCAATCTTTTGCTAACTTTGTGATATCTATCTTGTTAAGAACAGATTTACCTTTATAGTTCTCAATAACATCAATTTCTTGACCATAACAGAAAAAATTAAATAAAAATAACACTATATTAATAAAAAATAAATTTTTCATTACTTAATCCTTTATTGTGTTAAAAATGCCAGAAGAACTCATTTGATATTTGTTTTCTGTTGTATAAACTTTTTTATCTTTTGGATTTTCATCGGGTTCAAAAAGATTTTGTTGTTGATGTTGTTTAATTAATATTTTTCCGTCAGGCTTTATTACAAAATCATTCCAATAGGATATTTCGCCATTTTTAATTTTGTACAAAAGTATTGTATCCAACAAATTTCCGTTATTATCATAACTATATAGCTGAAAAGTAAAAACTTTTTCATCATTTTCACCTATAGCCATTTGGATAATGCCTTTATATAAAATGTCCTTATAATAAAAATAACAATGAGGAAAATAAAAAGTTGTTTTAGTAAGATATTCAAATAATTTTGGCTTAAATGAAAATTCTTTATTCGTAAATCTTAATGGAAATGGCACATTAGGGGAAAGATATAAGCCATATTCTCCCCAATAATAATATTTTTTTAATTCATTAGAAGAATAAGGCAATTTGATTTTATGATAGTAACGTAAATCACTATTTAAATTTTCTGAAAATACAAAATTTACATTAAATAATGATAATAGGCAGACAATGATAAACCTTTCAAAAAATTTCATTATTAACTTTCCTTAATGTTTTGTTCTTTTTTATTAGGGAATTATTTAATATAGGCTAATAAAAGTGATGAAGACAGCACGTTATTATTCTAATTTATACTTAGTCACATTCATTATTCAAAATTAATATTACCTTTATCATCAATAAAATAATAACTTACCTTATGTTGTTCAGTCATAAGCTTTTCTGTTTCTATATCAATGCAATATTCTGATTCTATTATTTCAAATTTCTTATTTTTATAAATACGTGTTCTTTTATTGATTGAGCACTCTGCTTGTGCACCATCCACAACAATCATTTTGCTAATCAGTTCATTACTCTTATCAAAAATCTGTAATTCAAGAGTTGGAAGGTTATAATATGAATCTTGATCATTATAATCCCAATAAGCAAAAAGGAACACATTTAGCTTGTTATCAAGCTGAAGCTTTTTAAATAATATCGCTTTACCTGTGTAAGGTTTTCTATGTTCAACCATACTTAATAAAGGCGTGTTGGGATCAAAAAGCGCATTTGTTGGATTCTTTTCATCATATATTTGATTATTATCCGCAAAAAAGTCTTTCAAAGAATGATAGGAAAATGTTTTTTTTGAATATCCTTTAAATTCATAAAGGATATTATTAAGATCTTTATTTTTATCTTCTGCAAAAGAAAAAAACGAGATTAATAAAATGCGTATATAGAAAAAATGAAACCTGATCATTTTTAATCCTGTACATTTATAATTAAGTTAAAATCAAAACCGCATATATGTAAATGATGATAATGATCATATCCATTAGGAGGAGCTTTCTTCATATGCTTAGTATATTTAAGTAAAGTATTTGGTTGCTTCTTATATGTAAAATATTCTGAATACATTAACGAAGTCCTTGCCCAGCCAAATTTATACAATGCTGTATTAAATTTTTCTTGCTCATCAAAATCAAAACTTGAATAAGATAACCATGTTAGCTCGCCGTTTCTTTTAGTTGATATATATCTTAAATCGCCTGCGATACCGTTTATATGAGATCTACTCTGAACAGATTTAGCATCGTGAGTACTAAATCCATTAAAGCCTAAATAATCAGCATTCAGTTCTAACATAGCACCAAGCAACCCAGCAAAACAATCAGGATTTATATACCACCTGTGACTATCACTATTAAATGTTGCAAATTTTGCTTTAATACTACCATCAGATGAAATATAACCCTTTTCAAACTCCTTAACATTAATTAATTCCACATTATGTGTTTGTGGAATATTTCCTCTCGCCATAGCCTTAGTCACATGAACAGTAAAAATACCCAACTCATGTGTCTTTTTATTCTTATCATGATAAACGTATTTATATTTTTGCTCATACCCTGTTAATATTTTTTCTGGTATATGTTTTTCAATTTTTCCGTCATGATAAATATGATAAGTAACAATTCCTACTCTAGTGAAATAATCCATCATCGCCACCGGATGAACAAACCATGCCTTGCCATCAGCGCTAAGCGTGGCCGGTGGGGTGGTGTCTGCTTCGGTGGTTGGGGTACTGGTTGCCTCGCCATTTTTTGGAGGCGTGTCGTTTTGTTGGTTTAACTTCGATAAGCCTTTAGCCACATCATCCCACCATAACATCTTTTTTATCTTCTCTTTGGTCTTTTCCCAAGCTGTTACTTGTTTTTCTAATGCTTCCATTTTGGCATAAGATTCAAATTGCGCTTTAGTCAACTTTTCCGATGGTGATTCTTTATAATCTGCAGGAAAACGGCTTATTTCTCGTCTTAGTGTTTCAAACCCTTTTGCTTCCGGAGAGTCCTTTGCTTTACCTACACTACTTAAATATGCATCGAATTTTGCTTCATCACCCGTTTGTAAATAACCTAATAGATTTTTAGCATCTTCGGTCATCTCGCTGTTTAATTCTTCCCATTCTGGCAGTTTGCCTTCAGCATCAATTTCACTATACCATTCACTTTCGTAATTGACTAATAAGCGACTTAATGCCGTAAATAACATCGGTTTATCTGCAATACCTTTAAAACTCGCTTCTTTTATACTGGTATATATATTTGTTTCAACAAAGTATTGCTTATCAAGGATGGATAACGTTTCTTTTATTGTTGCTTTATATTGCGATAATGAATGGTTGTCTTTATTGCGTTTTAACGATTTGTCTGCATCAAGGTAGATTTCTTTTAATGTGGCCGTTTCTTTTATTTGCGTAAAATCAAACCAATCCCAACAACAGACCCGCTTAGCACCTTCACCATTTACTAACACCCAACCACTTCTTTTTCGGTTTTTATCATCAAGTACATCGACTTTTAACCACAAGTTACCTTGTGCATCTATTGCTCGATTGTCGCTTAGCGATAACTTTGCATCATTCATCTCGACCTGTAATGCCGTGCCCACAATCAGCGCACTACTGGGTATATTGCTCGCTTGTAAAGGATGCTTAGTCCAAGCAACCGTGTTTTCGGCTAAAGACAACTCCCCATTGGGTTTGGCTACTTTGGCAATAGCCGCTTCATTTTTTATCCATAATGTCTTTATCTCTGTTTCTGATGACTGTATTTCAATTTGTAATATTTCATTATTTATTGCTTCTCCTTGAGCCTTTTTATATTCAACATTAACTCCGTTAGATATAACACTTAAAAACAAATTATGGCTTAGGATGAAAGTCATCAATTTGATCTCGCCAGCGATTATAATTCCAATCAATAATCTTGGTTTGAAGCTCCGTCAGGTAGTCTTGAGCAGCTTGTTGTTGTGCTGAATTAAGAATTTTTTCTAAACGTGTTTGAATTTCCTTGTTATATTCCCAAACTGGGGGAAGTTGGTAAGCATGCCAAGCCAAATTGTTACCTTGTTCTTCTATTTTTTGTTTTGCATAATCACTTAATAGCGACCACGCATAGGCTTTAACAACATCATGTTCACGACCTAGTCCATATAAATAGGCTTCGGTAACCCGTAATATACCAATAATCGAGCTATGCTCCGCCATTAACTGCGCATAATCAATCGGCAGTTTCAAATCCTCTAATTTTAACGATTTGCGATATTCGGTTAATTTATTAATCTTTTTATAATGTTCATCTTTATAATGGTCGCCTTGTTGGAATAGTATTCGAGCAATCAAATCCTCGTAGCAATGATAGCCCCCTTCAATGGCATAGTTTAGATATTTAATACTTTCTTCTAATTTATCATCTGGACATGGACGCGCAATACCTTTTTCATCATACCAACAAAAACCCATTCCCCAGCCTTTTTGAAAGGCAAATTTAGGGTATTTTAAATCGGCAAACTTATCCCATAAATAACCTCTCATTTTAATACTTCTAAACACTTTAGGTTCAACTAGTGGGTTACCGGCATTATCCACTAACTGATCGCGATATTTGCGCATAAACTCGGTAAATGACATCATTCCTTCTTCTTTTTCATCATCATTGTATAGCTCTTGATAAGTAAGAAGGTCATAATAATAAGGCATTGCATTTTTATCCCATTGCCAAGCATGTTTAATAAATTTTACTAAGCTATCAGGATCAACTACTCCATGGAAGACTTGATCGTCAAATGCATATTGATATAGCTTTTTAGCTTCATCTATGCGTAATAATTCATTTTCAGGAATAGTTGAAGGATAAATTGTATAGTCCATAGTGATATTTTCCGATTGAATAGGGTTATAATCTAAATTTGTTGAATTATCACAATAAAAGTGAACAATACCGATAATTACACAAAGACCAATAACTAGAATTATTAACTTTTTTTTTATCGATATTATTATTTTTGTAGGGTAATTCATTAAATATACTCCAAATCATTTTGATTAAAGACATCAATTTCCACAATACGTGGTTCTAACGTGCCATTATTAAATACTCGACAAGGTAGAATTTGTTTTTTAGGTGCAAGTTTTTTTATTTCTTCATAAATAGGATAGATAGGATTTATTACGCCTTGTTTAAGTAGTTTTTCTTCATAATCTTTCTTTCGTAACAAAGTTTTTTCAAGCGTATCACCCGTAACTAAAGCATATCCCCATAGGGCGCAAGATGCGAATGGTAAAATAGCTTTATTAGATACGCGGTCTGGGCGATATTTGAAAACTTCTGCGTCTTGTTCTGCTGTTGTAGTTTCAGATGCAGCTACAATAATTCCCCCTATACCTACGGTTAAATCTTGGTTAAAAGTTTCAATATCAGCAGCAAAATTACCGTAAGTCACTTGCCCTAAACAACGGGTTTTTTGCTTTTCTGAAATCGTTTTAGCCAAACAAATTTGCTGTTTAATCATATTGTTATCATAAGTATCTTCATATGCTCCACCTCTACATGAGTGTAAAACAAAAATCCCTTCGTTAAGATGCCAAGGTAAAACTTCCATATTGTCTTGATCGTTAAAATGGATATTATTTCCTTTTCCTTGTAAATAAAGCGCATCATGCCCGCCATGACCAAAATAGTGAATTTGCCATAAAGCATATTGACAAGATGTTTCGGGGTGTGTGAGTTCATTAT
>NZ_JBIDFF010000050.1:0-6635 GCF_046635645.1 Gilliamella sp. BG2 | reverse complement strand
CATTATAAATGGTAGGCCGACTGACCATAAAGCGTTTTGCCAAATCAGTGACCGTTATTTTTTCTTTATGATATAAGTGCCATATCTCTTGTCTGTGATAAGGCGTTAGTTTTGTTTTTTTATGTATATTCAATACAGTACTGTCTCAAATTACTGTAAACAATGCGGAAAATCCTCACATTGCTAGCTACTGAAGCCGATATTATTGATCTAGATAACAAATATCGGTCTTGTGCACAAGATAGATCAGTTGGTTTATTATAAAATTTGGTGACAGAATTAACTGTCACCTTTAACTATTAAATATACAAAATTTAGGATAGGTCTGGTGGCCTATCCAGTCTTTTCCTACAACTAATTAAAAACGCGATTAATAAGCTTATTAACAACTCCACCAACAATAACCGAGGTTACAAAACTAGCTAATACTCGCCCTTCTGTTTTTATTGATTTAAGATCTTCATCTTCTTCACACGCTTTTGCTATTTTATCTTGCGCAGTATATACTGCTGCTGTTGTTAAAAGAAGCCCAGAACCCACACTAATTAATTTAAAAATTGACATGTATAACTCCTTATTGTTTTATAGCTAAATAGATAAGCACAACTTTAATTAGAAAAATAAAAAACTTTTGTTAAAGATATTTTCCCATCATTTTTTTAAGATCTATATTATTTTTTAATATATGATTCGTTATTTTTGCATCATTGTATTTTTTTCTTAAGGTTGCTATATATAAACAAGCTGGAATTGTTACACGATAAGCTGGTCCTGTAACATTAAATAGTAACCATAAATGGTTTATTGCCAAACAAATAGTTACTACTAATTCCTGATATCGCCTCGGATAAGGTCTTGGAAACATTACTGTCATTATATTTCCTGATTTAAAACCAAGATTGTTTAAAATGCTAAATATTAAATAATTTGACATTAAAGAAGACGAAGTTATAAAATTTTGAATCCCCATCATTACCATGGATGGTGTAACTTTAGAATTAACATTACCCAAATCTGCTGCTATTTTTTTAAGGTCTTTTTGACTTATATTTTCTAATGATTGCTTGAGAAGTGAATTTAATAAAGCATCTTCAATTTTTTCAATAAAAAAAGGTGCTGGCTCACTTAATATTGTATTAGTTCGATTACATACATCTATTAATATTTCACGATAGCATACCCCTTTACCTTGCCTTAATAAATTCATTCCTGAATTTGCACCAAATGTTTGAAGCTCTGCAGCTATAGATTTCCAATATAATTGATGGTTAGGATAATGTCGTTTATAACTTGCATCGCTTGTTAATGTTTCGGTAAACCGAAGGGTATTATCCTTAGGATCAACAGTCAATATAGAAACCAATAATTCTAAATCTTCATTAGTACATTGTTTTAAAAAAACTAGGTCTGAATCATCTCTATAAATAGCCATTTATACTCCCCTTATTAATTATTAATTATTAATTATGATTACAACACTATAGCAATCAGAATTTCCTTCATAAGGAATTTAAGGTGTTTTCGTTCTAATTTTTTATTACTGGTTCATTTGTTATTTTGAATTCAAAATTTTGCATGCAATAGTGTTTATCTCGATAAACTCAGCCCAACTATATTTATTTTTATAATTGAGCTGATATTGTTTATCTACACGGCAGATATCTGGCCTTGTTTCATAAATGGTACATAATTTTGTTTGATGGTCATAATAGCGACATACCCCATTACCATTATCAAGAAATAGCGTTTCTTTCGAGCGATTAACATTGCAACAACAAGCTCCACATTGATAACAAGGAAACTGGGGGGAATTACTCATAATGATTTTAACCATGAATTTACTGACTCAAGATTACCAGCTTCAAATGGTAATTTAATGCCACGACGAGTTACTTCTTCTTTTAACAGAAAGCTACGTTCTAGTTCATCATTGGTCGTGGTGAGATGCAATGTAAACGACGCTAATTGTTGCGTATCCATATTGAACTCTAGCCTTGCTAACTCTTTTAAGTAATTATCTAACTCAGTATTTACAGCTTTAAAAAAATCGAGAGTTCTTTCGTATTTATCTTTAAATTTATCCAAAAAAGCCCAAATTTTTTGAGGAAGAGTCCCTTTATCTAGATAGTGATTAAATGCTAATGTTAAAATACCAGTCGCTAGTGCACTACAAAATGCAGATAATTCGGTACCGAATGGAAAAGCAAATAATTGCGAACAGATACTATAAATAGCAGTACCACAAACAACTGAAATTCCAGCGCTAATAATTTTACTTACTTCTTTAACTAATTGACCTAAAGGTAATGAATTAGGGTTGCAAAAGATTAATTTTATAGCTGCCGTAATATGCCCCCACATTTCCCGAATCATTTTTCCAAGCATTTTTTGCGTAGTGAAAAATATATTGGTAACAGTAGTGGTTACACTCGATAACGCACCACTAGCAGCGCCATCTTTGAAAGAATTAAAAAAATCTTTAAATTTTAATTTTATTCGTTCCCATATAGCATTAAATACATCGCTAATATCATTTAAAAAATTTTTTATAGAAAAATTATATTTATTATTTGCATAAATAGAAGGAAATTGATCGCGTAGTTCAAACCATGCCTCAGCAAGAATAAGCCCTAGCATCTGTCTTGTTCCCATTTTAAAACCAGAAAGAGCTGATTGATAAGCGACATCTTTAGCAAACTTACTGCTAGTATAATAGGCTATATTGACAGTTCTCTCGTATTTAGCCCGTGCTTTTTTGTCTATTTCAAGCATTTTATTAAAGTTTGCTTTTTCTTTATTTTCTAACTTTTCTAATGATTTTTTTTCTTGATCTGTTAACGATTTTTTCTGTTTTAGTATAGCTATTTCTTGACGGGTTTGAGTAAGTTCATTTTGAAGTTTGCTTACAAAGTCAGACATTGAACTTGCTTTCTTAGACTTATTTAATGTTTCATTAGTGAAATATAAATTGCTACTGTCATTAGCAAGGTCAGTTCCTGATAATTCAGCTAATATTCTACCTTGATCGTGATGTATTTCATTTGCAGCAATAACATGATCTAAATTTTTTTTATCATGTTGAGCAAATATTTCCCCTGTGTAAGCATCTTTTAAGGTATTTGCTTGATGAGCGATTTTTCCTTGTCGATTTGTCTCAATATAATTGGCATGAGAATGATACTCATGTGAATCATATTTTGAGTTTTGTTCATTTATTATTCTTTCTCTATCGGTTGCGTAAATGTTTTGTCGTGCATTATGAACAGTATCAACATCTCCACCTACATTATCTTTAAATAATAAAAAATCTAATCCAAATGAAGTTACCAAAGATTTGACAACGGTATTATGTAACTCTTCGCCCCAATCCATTTCCTGTTTCATCATTATTTTTAGTCCTCGTTAATATAATCAATAAAACAAAAGCCAAGTATTCTTGGCTTTTATCATTACATTTCCTGAGTAAAATCTTTATATTCTTTTTCTTTGTTAATTAATACATTATCTAATTCTTCTTGATTAAGAATATTGAATCCATCACTATCTTTTTCGACTTCAACAATACTATCTTCGGATACTGTTTTAATTTTAAAAAGTGGGGTTGTAATAATATCGGTCATAATAGCTGCCAATAAATAACCGTTATTAATAACTCTTAAGCTCTTTTCCGAATTATCGCTAATATCTTCTCCCCAACCAAGAACCACTATCTTTTGATGCAACTCTTTTAAAGCAGAAAAGTAATAATTAAAGGTCTGATTGATTTTTTCCAACGATGTATAAATTTTATCCACATAGTTATTTGTATTAGATAAATGTTTATCAATTAAATCCATTTTTGTTATTGCTGTGTCAGCTTCAGAACTTGATTTTTTTGCATTTTCTAATGCTTTTTCAGCGTGGTTTGCATACGCAAAACCAGCAATAGCAATCATTGGCGCAATGGCTGCAGCACCTAAAACCATTGCTCCACCAGCCATTCCCCAACCTCCAGCAGCAAGTGATCCACCTCCAATAGCGGCCATAGTGGCATTATATGCAGCTACGCCAGATAAAGCGGCAATAGGTGTTCCTGTTGAAGCAGCTGCAAAAGCCATTACTCCGCTATATACCGCAAAACTTGCAGCTGCTCCCGCTGCACCAGATGCTGCAACCGTACCTAAAAACCCCACTGTAGAAAAAGAATATTCTTCAATTTTATCCATCTTAACTTTAGGAACAGATAACTTAAGATCTTTATTGTCATTTTGTTTCAATTGTTTTAATAATTCGTCGGAAATTTTTTTAAATTCACCAAATGATTTACCAATATTAAGTTCTAATGTACCTAATCGCTCTAATTTCTGTTCTGAAACTTTGTTTAATACATCCAGTTCATCTTTTCGTTTGTTATATCGGCTTTTGGTTCTTTCCAAGATTTCATCAGCTTCTGATTTTAGTTGATAACCATCGTATGCTTTTTTGCCACCAACTGCTGCAGCGACTGCAGCTGCACCTGCAAGAATAATAGGTAATGCCATTGTTATTTCCTCGTTAAATTTATGTTAATTAAAATATATTATGTTTGTATCGCAATAAAACTAGGATGTGATCATCTTTGCTTGCTCTCCAAACCCCCTAACCCAAGCGTTTAACTCACGTTCACTAGATGTGGTGATAGTAAGAATAATTTCGCCATTTTCGATTTCTTCGATTTTTTGTTCATCGCACCAAATTCTTTCTTTGACATAACCAGCCGCTGATTTGGTAAATTGAATTGAAAAAGTACGAGGTTCATGTTCTGGTAAACCAAACGTAGTTTTATTTTGAATGTGATCTGGTACTGATATAGCAACTTTTTGGTTAATAAAATCTAATTTTTTTATTCGGTGGATTGCCAAACAAGTACTGTGTTTTAATTCTGTCGCAACGTTATTTGAAATTACGCCATAAACGTATAAGGCATGATTCATTGCAATTACTTTTTGCGGAATAAAATAGTGGTTTTTTCCTTGTTGATTACCACTAGCAATATAATGAATGTGGCAAAAAGTCTTGTTTTCAATACACTTTAATAAGTCCTCAATAATGCTAACTTTCTCTGAATAATCAATCTTCCCTTTACTAAAAAAGGCAATAGGTTTACTTAGTGAAAAGTGTTCTCTTGTATCTAACTCTAATAACAACATAGAAAGATGCAATAATGTTTGATCAATACGTTCACCAATCTCTGGTGGAATAAAGGGTTTGGACAATTCGCGGCACAAACTTAGATATCGTAATTCCTGATAATTTAAACCTAGTGTATTTTTATGATTGATCTGCAAACTATACCAACGACGATTTTTTTCCTTGCCAGAGCAGAAACATTCAGGGAAAGATAACTCGATCTGTTCAGCTAGTCGTATTACTGTTTGAGCAGAACAGTTTAGTATTTCAGCTAAATCTGATTGATAATGCGGTTTATTATCTGATAGCAAAATGTGATACATTTTCAACAGTTTTTGTCCTGCACTAACATTTGAATCTTTCTTCCTACCCATCATCTATTTACCTATTGTAACCTTTTCCCTAATTAGAAATATTGCTTTATTTTTAATCAGAAATTTTTACAGAATAATATAGCTTTTCTTAACTTAAAGTATTAACTGAATTTATAAATTAAACTTTATGCTTGATCTGAATAAAAATCCAATAACATTTACATTAATAATGTTATATTCTGATTACGCATTAAATTATCAGATTGTTTTTCCTATCTACGGAAAAAGAAATAAAAAGAATTATTTTTTTATTTAATTATTGATGAATAAGAGAAAATTGTCATATCGGAATTTTCGATCAATTAATGATCATTGATCGTTTATTTCGATCAATATTACTCAATTCTATCTTTTTTGTGCTTATTTTGATGTAATTTCAGTAGAGATTAGTTAGCTAGTTTATTAAATATAGCTGAACTCAGTTTTGATAAGACTTTAGACATAAAAAAACCAGCTTTAAGCTGGTGTTCTTTGTGACTTGGTGCCAGTGGTCGGACTCGAACCGACACGCTTTTAAGGGCGGCGGATTTTGAATCTGTAATATTAAAAAATAAAATTATTTTAATTTGTTATAAATCAACAATATAAGAGGTTAGCCAAACCGATAGCTGTATATTTATTCACTATTTTTTAGTTTATTTTACATTATTTACGGCACAAATATGGCACAAACATTTTTTAGATCCTCCATCCGAAATCTCACTTCAAAATTTCACATCAAAAAACAATCAATATAAAATACCCCAAAAATTCTAACTTTGCTCATCATGATAACAATAAACTACACACTACCAATTTACATACGTCAAACGCCCGAAGATTTCGAAATAGAGCTATCGGGCGAGTGCTACATTATCAACAACGAAGAAGATCACAATTATGTATTCTATCAAACGCAGAAAACACTATACGATATCGCCGATTTTGTAATGTTACATGACGCTGTTGAGTATTGTAAGTTGAAGATTGATAGTGTGTTTTGATTATTCAGGTTTTGCGGGAAACACGGCATTAATATCTGATGCATCAACACGCATTAACAAGATTCGATATTTTTTCCACGCCTTTAACTGCGCTTCTTCGTCGGCTTCTTGCATATCTAAATCAATGATA
>NZ_JBIDFF010000049.1:0-6765 GCF_046635645.1 Gilliamella sp. BG2 | reverse complement strand
AGTACTGGTAAAAGTAATCACATAACGCCAAGGCTGGTTTAACGACTCATCACCCTCAACATGTAAAACCGAAATCGGTGCTCCTAGCCCGTCAACCGTTAAGGTATAGCGATTATGGCTAACCCCACTCAAACCCGCCATTAGATCGCCAAAACCTTCACCGAGTTGACTTAAAAGACGATTAAGTTCGTTTGACATGTTTGTTTCCTTTCCTTATTTATTGATTTAATTAAAATAAAATGAGAATGCCTTTTGTTTGTTGTTATGACTTAAATGGTTAATGTTATTGCTTTTAGTTATCTAATAGATAATCTAAATAAATTAAATTGTACAAAGTATAGCGCATTTTAGAACAAAATTTAACTCATTTTTAACTATAATGTTGTTTAATATTAATAATTCAAGTTAGTTTAATAGCGTTTTTTTTTGCGGTAAAGTCGTGGTTAAAAAAGCAATAACAATGACTTCACCCTTTTTAATTTAAGTATGATTTTTTGTTTTTTACATAAACATAGTGCTTTCCTGAAAGTTCTTAACAAAAATGGGGGGCTGTTTTTATTTTTTAGATAAAATATTTGTTTAGATAAACTGTGTGATAACTACCATATCAGGCAAAAATTCACCAAACCCGCCTGCCCACAAACGCATGTGAAAGCCGAAAGAGTGATACGAACTTTAATGGAAATGTGGCATAATCAGCAAATATTTAGCGATTAAAAACAGAGAAAACAAAAACTTAATCACTTTATTAATTTTTATAATACGGTTAAACCGCATAAAGCGATTTTAGGGAAAACGCCTTATGGGTTTTAGCGGATTGTTTTAATCATGAAGGAGAAACAAGTTGGTGTTTTCCTGCATTTAATTTTTAATATAAACGCTGCCACCGTCATCTCGACGTAATAATGTCCATGTAATATCGGTATAGGTTTGCTTTGTATCGCTATCAATAAACGGCGTCACTTTATCTCCGTTGATTAATTCACGGTACTCAATTTTGCCGTTAATGGTTGCAGAATAAAGCCCAGTATGGGGGCAAAGTTCACCTGTTTTTATACGAATGGGCACAGCTAACCCCGTTTGGTCGGGTGTTTGCTCTATTTGTTCATCTGTTTTAGGTAAGTCGGTTGCAGTGACATCATCAAAACGGCATTGCCACTCTTTTGATGTGCGATCATTAAAGCGAATTTCTCCATTGATTGAACCAAATCCCAATGAACCGATTTCAGGTGCTCGCGCCGGTTTTAATAGCGCGTTAACGTTGACATAGTGTTTAGGGTAAGGGTTACGGCTTACATCGCCCAGTTCAGGAACTTCACCAGCCCGAACAACAACCCCCCCCTTGTACGGGTAAAAGGTAATTGCTTCGTCTTGATTGCGTTGTTTTAGCTCGTCAAGGCGACCTAATTTATCGGTAATCAGCTGATCACTAAGGATAGTGAGCCAGTTAATGCACTTAAAGCCGTCTCTTAAATGTTCATCTGCTTCATCGTTTGAAATATCAAGCCCTAAGTATTTATGCGCTAATTCATACTCTAAATATTGATAATCATAATACTCATGGCTATGTTGAATACCTAATCCAAAAAAGCCATGCATAGGCTGTAAAATTTCGCTGATTTGACGTATTAACTCCACAAGTGAGTCCACACCAAAACTTTTAAGCTCATTAATTGGTAAATAAAATTGAACATTACTAATTTCTTTATGTAACTCTTCATACCATTCTGCTCTTGAATATACATTAAGCATATATTCTGGAACGAAGTCTATATTATTAACATTACTCCAATAAAAACAAATATTATCTGCTCCTACCCCATTAATCTGATTAATTTTTTCATATAGTGAAGTTTGTTGATAAGGGAATAATTTATTAGGATCACCATCAATATAGCCAAATTGCAATTTATCCCCCCAATACTTATCATAGAGCGCTAACACTTGACCGATAGCTTGGCGTTTTTCGGGTTTATAGGCTTTATCTAAGTAAAAACAGCCAACTAACCCCGTTTTTATTGCATCTTCAATATTATCAGGATCTAAATAGTGACCATAGGTAAACTTATTATAATTTTGCTGATATTCGTCTAATAATTGCTGTAATTTATCTTTCATGGGATAGCCTATAACACAAGGTAGATATCGTTTAACGCCATTTGTTTAATTTTTAATATAAACGCTGCCACCGTCATCTCGACGTAATAATGTCCATGTAATATCGGTATAGGTTTGCTTTGTATCGCTATCAATAAAAGGTTCAACGATGTATCCACCGATTAGTTTACGGTATTGAATTTTACCGTCGATATTGGTTGAATAAAGCCCTGTATGGGGACATGGTTGACCGGTTTGAATGCTGATATGTTGTGCTGAATTGATGCTAATAACTTCTGCGGAAACATCTTCATTGTTATCGAAATAACCCGTTGCTGTAATATTGTCAAAACGGCATTGCCATGCTTTGGAAGTGTTATTATCAAAGCGAATTTCTCCATTGATTGAACCAAAGCCCAATGAACCGATTTCAGGTGCTCGTGCTGGTTTTAATAGTGTGTTAACGTTGACATAGTGCTTAGGGTAAGGGTTACGGCTTACATCGCCTAGTTCAGGAACTTCACCAGCCCGAACAACAACCCCCCCCTTGTACGGGTAAAAGGTAATGGCTTCGTCTTGATTGCGTTGTTTTAATTCATCAAGGCTACCTAATTTATCGGTAACCAGCTGATCACTAAGGATAGTGAGCCAGTTAATGCATTTAAAGCCGTCTCTTAAATGTTCATCTGCTTCATCGTTTGAAATATCAAGCCCTAAGTATTTATGCGCTAATTCATATTCTAAATATTGATAATCATAATACTCATGGCTATGTTGAATACCTAATCCAAAAAAACCATGCATAGGCTGTAAAATTTCGCTGATTTGACGTATTAACTCCACAAGTGAGTCCACACCAAAACTTTTAAGCTCATTAATTGGTAAATAAAATTGAACATAGCTTATCGATTTATGTACCTTTTCATACCATCCAGCCATTGAAAAAGTTTTAATTAAATATTCAGGGGTGAACTCCAAATTATCAACATTACTCCAATAAAAATTTAATGTATCTAAAGCATATTCGTTAATCAATTCCAGTTTCTGCGCTAAACTAAAATCTTGATAAAAATATAATTTATTTGGATTGGCATTAAAAAAACCATGTTTAAGTTTATCGCCCCAATACTTATCATAGAGCGCTAACACTTGACCGATAGCTTGGCGTTTTTCGGGTTTATAGGCTTTATCTAAGTAAAAACAGCCAACTAACCCCGTTTTTATTGCATCTTCAATATTATCAGGATCTAAATAGTGGCCATAGGTAAACTTATTATAATTTTGCTGATATTCGTCTAATAATTGCTGTAATTTATCTTTCATGGGATAGCCTATAACACAAAGTAGATATCGTTTAACGCCATTTGTTTAATTTTTAATATAAACGCTGCCACCGTCATCTCGACGTAATAATGTCCATGTAATATCGGTATAGGTTTGCTTTGTATCGTCATCAATAAATGGCGCTACTTTATCTCCGTTGATTAATTCACGGTACTCAATTTTGCCGTTAATGGTTGCAGAATAAAGCCCAGTATGGGGGCAAAGTTCACCTGTTTTTATACGAATGGGCACAGCTAACCCCGTTTGGTCGGGTGTTTGCTCTATTTGTTCATCTGTTTTAGGTAAGTCGGTTGCAGTGACATCATCAAAGCGGCATTGCCACTCTTTTGATGTGCGATCATTAAAGCGAATTTCTCCATTGATTGAGCCAAAACCTAATGAACCGATTTCAGGTGCTCGCGCTGGTTTTAATAGCGCGTTAACGTTGACATAGTGCTTAGGGTAAGGATTACGGCTTACATCGCCTAGTTCAGGAACTTCACCAGCCCGAACAACAACCCCACCCTTGTACGGATAAAAAGTAATTGCTTCGTCTTGATTGCGTTGTTTTAATTCATCAAGGTGACCTAATTTATCGGTAACCAGCTGATCACTAAGGATAGTGAGCCAGTTAATGCATTTAAAGCCACCTCGAAAGCGCAAATCACTTTCAACATTTGAAATATCAAGCCCTAAGTATTTATGTGCTAATTCATACTCTAAATATTGATAATCATAATACTCATGGCTATGTTGAATACCTAAACCAAAAAAGCCATGCATAGGCTGTAAAATTTGGCTGATTTGACCTATTAACTCCACAAGTGAGTCCACGCCAAAACTTTTGAGCTCATTAATTGGTAAATAAAATTGAACATAGCTTATTGACTTATGTACCTTTTCATACCACTCTGGCTTTGAAAATGTTTTAATTAAATATTCAGGGGTGAACTCCAAATTATCAACATTACTCCAATAAAAATTTAATGTATCTAAAGCATATTCGTTAATCAATTCCAGTTTTTGCGCTAAACTAAACGCTTGATAAGGGTATAATTTATTCGGGTTGGCATTAAAAAAACCATGTTTAAGTTTATTGCCCCAATACTTATCATAGAGCGCTAACACTTGACCGATAGCTTGGCGCTTTTCGGGTTTATAGGCTTTATCTAAGTAAAAACAGCCAACTAACCCCGTTTTTATTGCATCTTCAATATTATCAGGATCTAAATAGTGACCATAGGTAAACTTATTATAATTTTGCTGATATTCGTCTAATAATTGCTGTAATTTATCTTTCATCATTTATCCTATAATTAAGACTAGCTTAACTGCCTATAGTTACATTAATTTGTTGTTGGTTCATCGCCAGGCGTAAAATAGTAGTAAAACTGTTGTCGATAAGGGTAGTAGTGAATCAATCTTTCATTTTTGCCCATTCTTACTCTGTCTCTACTCTGTTTTGTTAAAGTTGAATCATCTTCAAATTCAAAAAGACTCTCTAGCTTATTAAAATGATATTTTTGCTGATAGCGATAGTCAATTTCAATTAGGCGATCATCTTCGTACTTTTGCTTTTCTTGCTCGGTAATTTGGGCGTAATAGGTAAGTTGTTGATTCGGCTCTAATACATAATTGTTTGTTTGGGGTTGCTTAGCGGCCAACGGTAGCGAGGCTGTTGTCGCTGCTGCGGCCACAGTGGTTTTTGTTATAGGTGAAAACTTAATAACTTCAGCCCCATTGCGAATAACTGATGTTGTTGCTCCCATTTCGGTAATTAATGCGACTAAAGGTGCCGTGCTCATTGCGCCTATAATGGAAACCCCAACTGCTGCTAATGGGGCGTTAACAACCGCTTCATGCCGTTGTTCATAGCGCTGTACAGCGTCTACTGCTAGTTCAAAATTATAATTATCAGGAGCTAACAATTGTGGGCGGCTGTACTCAAACTCTTGCTGGTTAACCCATTTTATAATGTGTTTTGATATCGCATCATATTCTTGCTTCATCTGTTGTTCAATGGTTAATGCTAGTTTAGTGTTAGTCATTGCCTCTTCGCCTACAATTGCATATAAGGGATCTGCTTTGGCATTGGCGAGCATCTCTTCTTCCTCTTTCCCTTTACGTCGACGAAATTCACACTGTTTTAAAGTCATTAAGCGAAATTTTTTAATATCCCCACTTGCAATTTTTAAATAATCTTCACGTTGTTCTTCACTAAGACTATCACCAGGAAATTTTATCTCAATGACAGTATCAATATTATCAGGGTGATATCCTGCGGCACCTAATAATCGGTAGTTCTTTTTCTTTATGACATCTGGAATGCGGATCATACCACGCCCATTGGGGAACCGTTCTTTCGCAACATCAGGGTTGATGGTTCGATAAGCTTCAACAATATCATTATCACCACTTCGCTTTAGCGATAATTCGTTTTCGAGTGTGGTTTTATCTACCATAGGATCAACCACGTCAACCTCACGAAAATCAAATAAATAACTTCCTTCAGGATCGCCGTATCTATTCAGTTCACGGTATTCACGGTAGATCATACGAAACTTTGATAAGGGATATCTACTAGGTCTAAATGGCTCTTTATTACTGGTAAGTGGTACTGGTGGTTCTTTAGTCATATTGTATCCAACTTCACCACAGTAAGGAAATTTATACTCAGAGTTTTCAGCATCTTGCCTAATCCACATTGTCACTTGCCGTTGATAGCGTGGTGTTCCGTTTTTTGCAATGAATGGAAATTTTTTCGCTGCTTCCATTTTTTGGCATAAATAAACAATATCAAACGGATGTGTTACAGGTAGTACGGTTCCTGATGTATTCTTTTCTGTAGTAGCCGACTGACTACGTCTGGATGTCGGTCTTGCCCTTGGTTTATCAATCATTGTTGTCATTTTTATTATCCTAAACATCATTAAAATCAAACTGAACAATTTTACCTGTTGCGATATGTTTTGCCTTGAAAGTATTTTTAGGGCTTTCTTCTTGTGCTGAACCTGTAATGGTTTGCGGTTCATCGGTAAACACACGCTTTGTCCGTCCTTGAGCATCGGTTATACCAGTCAGTGTCTGTCCATTTACTTCGATTTCATAGGGATAAAAAGCTAATGGTTCACCCGTTTCATGATCGGTTAATATAAAAAATTCACTGTAACCATTAATGCCCGGCAAATTAACATAAGGAATGGATAATGTCGCCACTCCCATCTTTTGCAACACATTGCATTTAAGATAGATATTATCCTGCGTGCCCAGTTCAATGCCTTCACTGCTGATTTTGATATAAGAGCCACCACAAATAAGGGTGAGGTTGTCTTTGGCGGTAATGGT
>NZ_JBIDFF010000048.1:0-7801 GCF_046635645.1 Gilliamella sp. BG2 | reverse complement strand
TTAAAGGGCATTATTCCCATATTGCCAATAAACATACCATTGGGATAATCAAGCGCATCAAGATAACTACAAAAATCTACCAAGTGGTCGGATTCACGTTTAATCGCCGTCGCTTCGTCTGATTGTTGTTGCTGGTGTAGTCTTTCTTTAGCTTCTGTTGGATTGATAAACTCATTTAATAGCAACCTCACAATTGAGGGGAGCTCTTGCTCTATTTTGCTAACCAAGTTTAAATCTCGCTCTTTTTCAGGGATGACCTCGCCAAAGTGAAAGATAACCCTACGCCGTGATATACCTCCATTTCGTTCGTTAAATCTCATTGCCTCGTTATTGATAACCAAGACTACCGCAGGGATTTTACAAGAATAGGGTTGCTTGTGTTTTGGGTCTATTGCTACTTCATCACCGCCAGTAATTGCTTTTAATCCTGCACCACTGCCCATATAACGCGGTTGGTCGGGTAATATGACTAATGAGTAACCCACGATTAAGGCTCTGTCCCTTGCCTTTTCTAATGCGTCCATAGTGCCTATTACAGTATTGTTTTTACCTGATAACATCGTCGCAATTTCAGCAAAAACACTTTTACCGCTACCGCCTGCGCCTGTAACCTCTAAGAATAATTGCCAGTCATGGCGATTAGCCAATATCATATATAGCGCAGCCAAGATATTTTTAGCCTTATCTTGATTGCCTGATGCTCTTTTTAGCCATTTAGCGAAGTTTGGCGCGTGAGTATCAAAAGATTCATTTTCTTTGGCAGGGTAGTAATCAATATCATTACTGACTAATAACCAATCTTGCTTATTGTGAGGTCTAAAGGTTTGGCTTTTTAGCTCATATACGCCATTTTTAAAGCAGATTAAATCTTTCTGAGGTGTTCCCATTATAGGCAGTGATAACCTGAGCGATTCAACCGCTGAGCTAATTCGCATAGGGTTAAAAGGTTCGCCTGATTGAGTGAATAAATCGGCTAGTGTTCGCATTAATAGTTTATCGCTTATAGGTTGCCATGCGTTATCTTGATAGTGATAGATTTCATCGGTAGTAAGATTAATTGCAAGGTTATTATCATAATATTGATTGAGCAGTTCAGCCCGTTGACTTGATGCCATTTGCGATAGGTTCATACTTGATAACTCGTTTTGCATGTTAAGTTTTGTCACGGTGGGTAACTCTGGTTTTATGAGGTTTTTATTAAAATGAGCCAAAGCGTTATCGCTTCCAAGTTGTTGCCTATAATCATCCCAATCACATTTATAATCTGTATCAGGAACGGAGTAATAACCATTTACCGCTTGAGCTGCCTCTATTGCTTTAGCTAAGCCCGTATTAGGGCTTTGACCAATATCGTTATCACCTGCAATAATGATTTTAGCGGTAGGGTTTAACTCACGAATGTCTTTAGCTACATGAATAAGATTGCCTGCGTCAATGGCGGATATAACAATAGCCTGATGGCGGAATTCCGCTATCGATATCCCTGTAGCCAAACCCTCACAGATAATAATTTCATTATGTGCGAGCAAATTTGCGCACACCTCGGCAGGTCTACTCAAAATTGAGGTAGCTAAAATAAAAGCCCCTTTTTTGCTCGAGCTTTTCATTAAGTGCTTGCTGCCGTCTAGCTCAATAAATTGACCGCCTGCGTATTCATTATGAAGATTCAGCATGGGCACAAAAATGCGCCCGTTATCTAACAAGGGCAAATCAAAGGTTAACCCTTTCTTAGTCAGGTATTGAGATTGCCCTAATGTAGCTTTAGATAGCAAATACTCGACCTTTTTACATACGGGATTATCTGGTATGTTATCGTTATGTAATTGTTTGGAATCTATTTTTCTAAATGCGAGATTTTCCCGTATTTGGTTATTCTGATTAGACAGATTTAAACACTCCACTACTTTACTCGATGCTTCTTTAGCGTCACAGTGATAATAGTTTTTGATAAGCTCTAAGCCGTCACCACTACCGCACTGGTTACAGATGTACGTACCTCTACCATTTTGATTATCAAATCTAAATCTATCCTTACCCCCACAGACAGGACAAGGGCAATGTTTGCCATTACCCACTTCAATACCTAATGATTGAAAGACATAATCCCATTTACCTACGGCTTGGGCTGTAATTTCATTGATTTTCATTACATCCCCCTTAATGAATTATCGCGTTAGATTCAGCTTTGATATCTTCGGCTAAATCAATAAATAACGTTGCAAGCATTTCTTGCCCGAATTGCGTTAGTGCCATAGGTTTATCGTCACTTTCGGCGTACATCTTTTTTAATAGTCCATAGGTGCGGTTTAACCCCTCACTTTCGCCAAAGTCTTCAATCAAACATTCTTCAAGGCCAACTTTTAACCCTAAAACAATTAAATCTTTGTCAATATCAATCTTGATACCCTCATGAATAAACACCTTGGCACCGTTTTTATTAATCTGCTCAATTAAAAATAAGCCTGCTATAATCGCCATGGTAGAATCAACGATACTATGATGAATTGCTGTTACTTCTTGCTGATTATCCATGATTTACCCCCTTAATTTGTGTCATGTATCGCCTAACTTCGGGCGGTAGTCGCTTAGTGACATCAGCAAGTAAATCAGAGATTTCATCCTTGCCAAAAGAAAGTAGTGCTACATATTTGCCATTTTTAAGCCTTAATACGGTAATAGTGCCGTCATCGTTATGGACAAAATCAAACTCTTTCATTCTTTGCCTCCTTGCGCTCGGTTTCGCTTCTAAATAGCTTTTTAGAATCGTTAATCAAGTCTGATACAGCATTAAGGGCATAGGCGCGTAACTCATCATTAATTGGCGTATCCGAATCACAATCCACCATTAAAAGCGTGGTGATAGCGTTGGCTTGTCCTAGTTTTGTATTGATAGTATTTATTGCGTCCAGTGAGATATTAGCCATTATTCTTATCCTCCGTTAACCCGTACTCTTGTAACTCATCAAAAGCTTGCTCTACTAAATCAACAATAACCCACAGTAAATTACTCATATCGGCTTGTTCGATAAAAGGCTCGTCATATCCTGCGCACTTATAGTTAGTATTATCTAAGGCAATTTTAGCCATGCTGCGAACTTGAATAAGTTTAGATTCAACATTACAAATTAACTGATCGTTATTCATGGCTGTAACCTCCAAAGCTTCTAGTGTCTTCAATGACTGGATATAAGCGAATTCTGGCAATAAAGATAAGGGATGATTTGCCTAGGCTCTTGCGTGCTTGGCGTTCGGTTGTTGCCGTTGTTTGGACTACTTGAGCCGTTGATAGGTCATAAAATTTATATAGTTTTTGAGTGGATATAATAGGGGTAGGGATCGTAGTCATAGTGACAGCCTCCAAGTAATGATTTACATAATCACCGCTAGAGGTTCCAATCTCGTTGGCGGTGACGTTAGCAGGGTTGGAACTACTGGTTACTTGGTGACCCAGCCATCCTTTCGGATGCCCCACTAACGCCACCATAGAAGAAATATTGATAAATAGGTGTGCGCAAGCATTGACACAAAAAAAGACGCTTTGGGCGTCATGTGTCGCCAAGTAACTGTTCAGGGTTCCAATCCTGACCTTAGATTTTGCTAAGGCGTTATCAATATAGCCCGAATGATTGAGATTGTGCAAGTGTTTTTTACTTGATTTAGATGGTTTGGATTGTCTTGCGCATAGGTGTGCGCTATCATAGCGGTTAGCCATAGCATTACTCCATTTAATGTTTGTGGTTAGATAGCTCATTGAGGTGCAAACTCTCTGGGCTATTGTTTTTTGGGGCGCGACCATTATAATGGTCGTTACCGTGTAATTATAATAATATCAGGTAATTACCATGTCAACACCAAAAGAAAAAAGATCACCACAATACCAAATGCGATTAACCGAAGAATTTCGGCAACAGTTAGAAGAAGAAGCTATGAAAGATGGCGATACTAGCTTGGCTACTTGGATTAAAAGAGTTTTAAGAAAAGAATTACAATCACGAGGAATTATACCTAAAGCATAATAATCAAGTTTCTTGTGGTTTCTTTTTATGGACTCAATAAACCTACTTTTAAAATTCAACCCCATGCAATGATTAGTACGCATTAAAAAAACGGTTTTCACTGCGTACTTAGTGCGTACTTTTACACTGGTTTCCACTGAAATAGGCTTTTTTGACTGAAAACTAGAATTATTGCCAACCAAGAAGAATGATTTCACCTTTTGGATGGCGTTAATTCCGTTAAAATAGCAATTTAAGCGATTATTTGGGGCTTGGGTATACTGTCCTATTGCTAAGGCGTTAAATGGGTGTGTAGTCATCATAATTAAGCCACCTGTGCCATATGACGGATTAAATAAGCATGAGATAACTTTATTAGCTCGGCTTTTCTCTGATGATAGTCGTAACCAATATGGATTAATGTTATATTTGCGTTCTCAAGGTATGCGATATGGTTTAATTCAAATTCGTTTAGGTGGTCACGAATATTACCAGTAAGATTATTGGCTTTCTTGTATTTGCTTGATGTAGTACCTAATACGATGCGGTTAATCATATCGAATTCATTAGTAAATACGGTGTTATTTGCGCTTTTCCCCAGTGCTTTACGTTGCTCTGTTAAAGCGTCACACATAGGACGGCTATAATCTGCGACTTCTAAACGCGCTTTTAATCGATTAAGTGCTTTCTTTTGGATTGCTGGAGCGATTTCTTTAAGGTGTTCTTCACAACGTATAAAGTACTTTCTTATTGCTCGTCCTTTCTCGTTGTTTTCAATCATTGCTAATTCTTTAGCGGTTCCGATTGTAAGGATGTAATCTGTACTTTTACGATCTCCACCTCGCTTAGTTGTCCATTTTATTTGTTGTTCATTATTTGTACTTTGATTCCTGAATTCTGATGAATCAAAGATTAAAAAATCATCATTTTTAATAAGTTCATATTCTTTTATTCTTCCCTTTATCCATGTTGAAAAATCATTTCCTACTTTTAAGTAATTATGTAAAGCCTTTGCGCTAACTGTTTGCTGTAATTTACCGTTTAATTGTGTTTCGGTTACTGGTACTAAATTATTAAAATCTGTCATTGTTTTATTCCTAATCTGTCTATTTATTCCCCATTTAGCTAAATTTAGGCAAAGGGATTCCGTCGGCTCAAAAATGAGCTTTGCTATAAAATCAATTAATTAAGCTGCTTTGCTTGGATAAAGCGCTAAAATTTGGCTGATATCCGATTCAGTTAATAAGCTATTTTCATAACTAAGAATCAGATTAACCACCTTTTGAGCATCTTCCTTATTGGCTAGGTAATAGCGATAGTGTGAGCCTATTCCGTCGGTATTGGGTTCATCCATGCGCTTTAATGTGATGCCTAACTTTCTTTCTAGTTCTGAACAGTAATTTCTACCACTAGAAAGCCTACAGGTGCGCAATATCTCATTTTCGGTAATACCATTGTCACCAGTACACGCAATTAATAGGTAAGCTCTCGGCTTTTTAGGTAGACACTGATAGCGAGATTGGCTATTATTGGAAGCGTCAAGATTCCAATGCAAGCCCTTTATTATTTCGCGATATAAAGGGTTTTGTTTTATCACCATTATGCTACCTCTCGACGTTCTACTCTGCGAGATTCAAGCCAAGAATAAATCTCATCAGCTCGATAGCCAACACGGCGCAAGCCAATTCTTATTTTTTGGGGAAAGGTTTCATCTTTCTGCTCTAGCGTATAAAGGCTAGTGTCAGATTTGAAGTGAAGTAAGGCTTTTACTTCTTTTTTGGATAGGATTTGGTTGGTCATTCGTTACCTCATCTAAAAGTTTATAAAACAAGGTAACTGTACCAAACGCCGTATATAAAAACAGATAAATAAATAATTAATTAATAAATTAATAGTTTATTTATTTTTTAAGTGTTTTAAATGTTCTGGTATGACTAATTCGTAATTCAGTTTTAAATCTCTTTCTATTTGTCGAGGTAGTTCATTTGATAAAGATATATACTGTTCAATACTCCCACGCTTTGGAAATTCAGGTAGATGATTAAAATAATCATATATTTTTTGAGATAATGATTTACCTGAACATGTAGGAAATTGCTTTCTTGTTAATTTTGCTATTTCAATAATATCTTTTTTAAAACTATTTTCAGGTCTACCTATGAAACTGCTTTTAACAAAATTAGACTCTATTTTTTCTTTCCCATTTAAAAAATTTTCTAATTCATTAGATGTTATCAACATCTGTTTTGGAGATAGTTTTACAGGATCATCTAATTCAACAATAGCATTAACTTTAATACTTTTTAGTAAGTCTAATTCATTATGCTCTTTCAAAAGACGGTAAGTATCAACAGAAATAGCCCAACTCTCAGCAGGAAGAGAGAATTTATTTATTATTATATCATCGATGATTGGATATTGAATGGTAGATAAATCTATCGCCAACAAAGAGTGAATATAAAATATATCTGAGTCAGAATTAACGAAAGGATATTGATAATTATAGGATGAGATTGGAAATTCTTTCTTTAGTTCTTCACTTCTATAAAATAAATTACAATTTATTCTACCATATTCAGTTTTAATAATATCATTAAAATTACCTTCTTCTGGGAATAGCATAGGCAGCAAATCGAGATCAACATCATTTTCAGCTTGAATAAAAATATTTCCGCATTTACCTGCTGAGTTAGGAGAATAATAATGAACACATAATTCTAATTTTTTTTCAAAAGCAAAATATAATAAATCTTCAGTATCTACAGTTCTATTTTTAATAACTTTATTAATTTTATCAACAGCTTTATTTAAAGTGTAAAACCGTCTTTCTGGTAATGCCATACGCCCCTCACGCCCCTAATAGATATTTGCGCCAGTTCGCTAGGGTTGCGAATGTTCGGGGATCAGCCTAGACGCAAATAATACATTAATATACAGTTAGGTACATTATAGCACTGTGTTTATATACATAAAATTATTTTAGATATGAAATTATTGAGGCTACTAATCAGGAATTTTTATACACATAGTGATAAGATGATCACCATCTTCTTTGGTAGGCAATATTTTAAATCCGTATTTTTTATATAGTGCTATCAATGAGGGATTATTATTACATTCTAATATAGCAAATCTACCGCCAGCCATAGCGCGGATTTGTTTAATTATCGTGAAAGTTTCTTGTAATATTAACCCAAGATTTATAGGATTATTTTCAATTGCGAAATTTTTACCAATTTGACCAATCAAATGAACTTTTATTTCTGTAGCGTGCTTATTAAAGCCATCCATACTAGATACTAATGTTTTAGATATTTCAAAATTACTTGATTGTATTGATGTAAATGCTAAAGAAAAATAGGCGAGAATATCAAGATTATCTTCGTTGATAATAAGATAGGTTTTTGATACGTTCCTTTTGCTAAATTCTATTGCTGAATTACATAAGAAATCTTGTAAATCCTTATTTCTGGGGCAAGAAAAACAACAAAGGAGGCTTTTTATTTCCTCCTCGTCATATTCATTAATAAGTTCATCTAGATTAACCGTGAGCATTTTTTCGGGTTAAAACTTTAGAAAATAAGTTTACTGCTTTTTGGGATTCTACTTTATCGTCTCGCTCGCGAGTTTTTATCGTACTTTGTGCTTTCTCTAGTTCCTGAAATACATTAATGTCACGAGGCTCAGCCAAAACAAACGTTTTGCTAAATGATGATGTAGCCATATTATGCCTCCTAAAAAGTACAATTACACAAGTTGTGTAATATTATATAGCTCTATTTTGTTATATCAATATGTATTTAACT
>NZ_JBIDFF010000047.1:0-8002 GCF_046635645.1 Gilliamella sp. BG2 | reverse complement strand
CAACCCCAAATTTTTGGTTGGATAAGCGATTTAGAAAAAGGCGGTAACTATTTAACGGGGGCGGATCAGCGTCTTCTCTATGCCAATGATAACTACTGTGCTTTTATTCGCAAAACAAAATCTGATCAGATTTTTTATTCATTTATTTTTGTTATTGCTTGTGTTCTTTTAATACCTGCTACATATATATTTTTAACAATAATTTTAAATTCAAATTCTAAGACGGAAAATTCGATAGTGAGTCTCTCTTATTTTATTGTAATTGTCTCATTGTTTGCTTTTTATCTTTTTATTCCCGAAATCTATCATAACTTATTTACACGCCAAGGAAGCCCCATTATTTTTAACCGTAAAACGGGTAAAGTGTATATCAATGAAAGCTATTTTTTTAATTTTAAAGTGTTACGCAATCCGCTAACTTTTTTGCACCCGAATAAAAAACGCATAAAAGAATATGACTGGGCCCATTTACAAGGGGTGGTGGTGCATAATTTTTCACGATATTCACTCAACACCACCATATTAATGGTGTGCAAACCTCATACCCATAAAACAATCGACCATATATTATTAGACCCATTACGTGCTGGCATAGGCAGTTATTTGGTTTGGGGTTGGGTCAATAACTTTATGTGCGCTAACAAATTAGCGGGTCTAAACGACGGCAAATACAAATGGGAACAAGAAACCCAATTTAAAGAAAAAATTATTAAAGGACAAGGCTGGCCCGAATGGATGGTTGAAGCGTTTAATGCCACATCGCAACAAGAGTTAGCTGAAATTAAACAACGGCATCATGTAAAACAATAAGGTTCAATGCTCAGGGCGGGGACGGATCAAAAAGCCTATTTTGATAAATATGATCGTAATATCGACGTACTGACTAGGCGCCCAATACCCGATTATAGCAAAATTGACAAGCCAGACGAATTTATTTTAACCACATCGGCTAATCATCTTACTGATAAAATAACAACCAACAGCAACCAGCCTGTTCAAAATGGGCTCATTATCAATAAATGGATCGCTGGCACGATAGGTGTGTTTAATATTGTAAAATATCAAATTATTATTCAATACAATAACCGTGAAGACGTGCCATTAATCGTGACTAAAAACAATAAAATTTAAAATAAGGAACAGAACAATGCCATCACAATATCAACCCCAAATTTTTGGTTGGATAAGCGATTTAGAAAAAGGCGGTAACTATTTAACGGGGGCGGATCAGCGTCTTCTATATGCCAATGATAACTACTGTGCTTTTATTCGTAAAACAAACTCTGATCAGATTTTTTATTTATGTATAAGTTTATTTCTGTCAATTTCAATGTTTTTTGTGATACCTGGTTTATCATATGGACTTATGATATTTAAAATAACATCTGAAACTGAATTTGTTTTTTATGTTTTGGTTGTTATTTTAATCTGTTTTATTCTCGTTTTATATTTAATGATTCCAGAATGTTATCAAAACCTTTTTACACGCCGAGGTAGCCCCATTATTTTTAACCGCAAAACGGGTAAAGTGTATATCAATGAAAGCTATTTTTTTAATTTTAAAGTGTTACGCAATCCGCTAACCTTTTTGCATCCTAATAAAAAACGCATAAAAGAATATGACTGGGCCCATTTACAAGGGGTGGTGGTGCATAATTTTTCACGATATTCACTCAACACCACCATATTAATGGTGTGCAAACCTCATACCCATAAAACAATTGACCATATATTATTAGACCCATTACGTGGCGGCATAGGTAGTTATTTGGTTTGGGGTTGGGTCAATAACTTTATGTGCGCTAACAAATTAGCAGGTCTAAACGACGGCAAATACAAATGGGAACAAGAAACCCAATTTAAAGAAAAAATTATTAAAGGACAAGGCTGGCCAGAATGGATGGTTGAAGCGTTTAATGCCACATCGCAACAAGAGTTAGCTGAAATTAAACAACGGCACAATATAACGGAATAGCCCAAAAACCGTTGCTGTTTGGCAAGAATGGGCAAAGCATTATGGCAAGCCCATTTTACCGATATTGAAGAAATCGAAGTAAAAAAAACCGATCCTAACCAGTCAGATAGCCACCTAACGGTCACAACATGGGTAGCGGGCACCTTTGCTTATGATCTAGTAAGTAGCTATCAAATCATATTCTGCAACGATTTCACTACGTGATTTACCATGTTGATAAAGACTGACCATTTGATGTTTAAAATCATCATTGAATGTTCGTTTTTTGCGTTTAATCTTATTTATATTAGATCCTTTTTTAGTTGCGATAAGTTTACCTTATCCCTTAAAAAGTTTAGTTTTTTCAAAATTTTATTTAATAGTATTGATTATTTAACAAGCCATACTAAAACGTAGTCTTTCCTGAAAGTTTTTAACAAAATAAGTTGGATATATCGTTTAAATAAATAAATCTGGCTGGTTTGAATATAAGGTAGGTCAGGTAAATGGAAAGTAAGAATAAATTCTTATACTTTCCATTTCAACATATTATTAAATAATAATTAAAATTCTATGGTCAGCATTTATTATGCAATATCTTTAGCTATATACTTTTGACTGTTATCCTTAATAAATAAATATAATCCAATCAATGCACCAAATCCAAATAATCCAATAACATAAATAGCTGGTGCCATTTTGCTAACAAAATCACTCAAAAAGGAGATCAACAGAGGTGTTAATCCGCCCGCAATAGCGTAAGCCATGTTAAATGAAAATGATACACCACTATAACGAATTTGGGTAGGAAACACTCTCACCATAAAATAAGCAAAAGAGCCTACAATACCAACACTAAAACCTGCTAAAGAATAAGTAATAAATAAAAGATGTGGGTTATCTAATGATAGATAAAAAATAGCAATAACAATAGTTGCAATAACACAACCTATTAACATCACTTTCCCCATAGCAAATTTATCCATCATCATTCCATAAAATGTACAACTTATAATTAGTCCAATGATAGCTAATATATTTCCTTGCAACGCATCTATCGCTGAATAACCAAATTGCTTTTGTAATAAAATTGGTGTCATTAGCATAATAACCATAATACCAGCAGACAACACCCAAGTGAGTAGCATAGATAAAATAGTTTGAGGCAAATACCCCGTCAATACAGTGAGCACGGGTATTTTTTTAGCTAATTCTTGTTGTTTACGATTTTGCATTTCCAGAAAAATTGGTGTTTCTTTTAACCAACGACGTAAATACATTGCTATCAATCCGAAAACACCGCCAACTATAAATGGTATGCGCCATCCCCAATCAATAAGTTGTTCCGAAGATAAGCACTTATTCATGGCCGTTGAAACTAACGAACCAAGCAAAATACCTAGGCTCAATCCGCTTGTCAATATTCCACATGCCAATCCAATTTTATTTTTCGGTACATGCTCAGATACAAAAGTCCAAGCGCCAGGAACTTCTCCTCCTACAGCTAGGCCTTGACATAATCGCATAAACAGTAACAATAAAGGTGCAAAAATACCAATATTAATATACGTAGGTAAACAACCTATAAATAGTGTTGGTAATGCCATAAGCAGTATACTTAGCGTGAACATCCTTTTGCGACCAAATCGATCGCCAAAGTGGGCCATAACGATTCCACCCAATGGGCGTATTAAATATCCAGCAGCAAAAATACCAAAGGTCTGTACTTGGCTCAGCCAATCAGGCATATCATTCGGAAAAAAAAGGTGACTAATGGTTATAGAAAAAAAGACAAAAATAATAAAATCATAAAATTCTAATGCTCCACCTAATGCAGAAAGCGACAACGTTTTATAATCCTGAGCATTTAAAGTTCTTGTTGGTGTATGGAGTACTTTGTGCATGTTCATCCTTGTAAATTATTGTTTACAAACAGTTTTATATTTTTAACTACTATACTCTAACACTTGCTCTTTTAAAAGAAGATAACGAATCAAGTAATTATTTAGCTCAATCATAATGCCACTACATAACAATTGAATTTATTAAAATTATGCATATCGTTAAAACTAGCACAAATGATTAATAAACAACCAAATAAAAAAACTACAATAACACATCTTACTAAATGGAGAGCTATAAAATGGCGAAAAAATGTATTTCTCGTGGTAAATTTACACGTATGCAGCAGTTATCAAACCAAGATGGTATTATTGCAGCATTAGCGATCGATCAACGCGGTTCAATGGTTAAAATGATGGAATCTGCTGTGGGGAAAGATCGTTATCATATCGATATGGTGTATGAATTTAAAGAACTTGTCTCTCAAGAATTAACTAAATATGTTAGTGCAATATTGTTAGATGAAGAATATGGTTTTAAAGGCATGGCAGCTAAAAATAGCAATGCTGGATTAATCATGTCATACGAAAAAACAGGATATGATGCTAGTACTCCAGGACGATTACCCGATATTTTGCCGGAGGATTCATTACAACGCCTAATAAAAAAAGGTGCCGATGCCGCAAAAGTATTGGTTTATTATAATCCGGATGATCCTCAAGATATTTTAGATAAAAAACACGCATTTTTAGAACGTTTAGGCAATGAAGCTAGAGCCGCTGATATTCCTGTATTTGTTGAACCGATTGTATATGACAATGTGATAACCGATGATAAAAGTCCTGAATTTGCAAAAATCAAACCTCAAAAAGTCATCAACACGATAAAAGAGTTTACTAAAGAACAGTATTATATTGATATTTTAAAAGTCGAAGTTCCCGTATTGTTTAAGAATGTAGAAGGCTTTAACGACAACAATGTAGTTGTTTACACACAAAAACAAGCTGCTGACTATTTTAAACAAGCAAGTGAAGTAGCAACCCGCCCTTTTATCTATTTAAGTGCTGGCGTACCAACAAAAACCTTCCACCAAGAACTTATTTTTGCCGGTGAAAATGGCGCTAAATATAGCGGCATCCTTGGAGGTAGAGCAACATGGTTTGAAGGTGTTGCGGCCTATGCTAATGGAGGCAAAGAAGGTTTAAAACTTTGGCTAGATCAAACTGGTCGTGAAAATGTTGAACATCTCAATAAGATATTAAAACAATATGCAACACCTTGGTACGATATCTATGGTGGTAAAGATAATATTGAAGTGATTGATGTTAAATTAGGTAATTAATTGCTAAAACAAAAAAGAACAGGTTTATTCCTATTTTTCCTGTTCTTTTTTACCCTACGTTTTAGAATTATGATTTAATATCAAACAAAAATAGCAAGATCTGTATTTTTAATTGTTAAATAGCTTTATCAAAAAATAGATCAACTTTACTAAGTTTAGCCATTGATTGTAGGTAATCCTTAATTTTAGATGAAAAAGTTAAGCTTTTAACACACGTCAAATTCCGTAAAACTGGAAACAAACAGATATCATCTAAAGATAATTGTCCATTACATGCATCTGGTGACACAATCAATAACTCAAGTTTATTTAATATAGCAGATACGGCAGACACTAATGAATCCGTTTGCATCAAACATTCATCAAACGATCCCATTTTTTTTGATTTACTATTAACAAAAGAATCGATAGCACTTTGTGTCGCAAACTCAGCTAAACCTAGTTTTATATAACGTGGACACACTAACTTATAATCATATTGTTGCAACTGTTTTATTAAATCTGTGATATCTGGCGATCTAGGACCTGTTAAAATGGGTTTATCGCCATAATTGTTATCAACATAATCAACAATGTCTAAACTTTCAGGCATATAGCTACCATCATCTTTTTGTAAAATAGGCACCATTTTTTCACCAATCATGCGCTCTGGTGATTGAAAATCATCACTCAATAATACCTGTTTTTCAACCGGTATATTTTTTAGACCAAAAATCATTCTAGCCCTAACACAAAAAGGACAATGCTCATAAATATACAGTTTCATTTTCGCTTCCTTAAGAGTTCAATCGCCCATAATAAAAAAACTAACCCCAAAAATAATAAAAAAACAATACTTGAAGCATACAAAGCTTTGGGATAACCGATTCGTACAACATTAATAAAAGGGTATGGATATTGATTAGTATAATAACCTCGGACAAAAATATAAATGCCATAAGCTAGCATTGATAATATTGATCCTATAATGACATGAACGTTGATGCGTCTAAATGGCCCCCAAATCAGCCAACTTAATAAACCCAAAGCAGGTATAACAGCATGTAAACTTTCGTTAGTGATTTTCATTAATGCATTAGGCGGGGTATGGATACCTCTTAACACTAAATTATACACAATAGCCGTTATAATCACACCAGCCAAACCATTTAAGCGAATAACTTTAAAACTATATCGATTACAATTAGGGTTAACAGATAACCACAAACAACTTAATGCCAGCATCAAATTTGATAACACCGTAAAAAAGCTATAATAATAAATTAATCGGCCTATAGAAGAACTTGGTTGCCAAGGGCGAAACTTTGTATGCCAATAAATATAAGTTTCCATAGCAATAATTGCGATAGCAAACAGTGCTATAAAGAGATTAATACTTCGCTTAACCATAAAAAATAAATATAGATAAAACAGTACATCAGTATATACCAAACAGTATAAAAGCAAAAAGTTAACTGATTATTTTAAATTAATGCAAATAATTTAAAATAATCAGTTTTTAATATATAAATAAAATGCAATTCAACTAAAACATACTAACTAATGTCTACCGAGTGATATAAAAATAAATAGGTAATTAAATGATTAATCAATTGTTGTTTAAACTTGACGCCAAATTTTTTCATCATAGTCGTTTATTCTATAATTTTTAACTATACCATAGCAGCATTTGTCCGATTTTTGAGTAAGGCTTAATCTTTAGTTTTAATTTTCAGTGCGATATTTTATTAAATGTCTCATTTAATAAGTAATACATCCCGCCCTTTATAATGCTGTTCAAATTCTGCCAAATAAGTCGGGAGGATTAAAGGATATCATATTCTATAAGATGTCTTAACGTTATCACGGTAAAAATACAAATAAAAATCAAAAATTTGACATAACTATATATATTACCTTAACGCTTAACAAGTGTTATTTTCTTGCAAACATGACACAACCGAAGCGGTAAGTGGTGTTTTACCTACCATGATCAATTGTTTATCTTTTTTCATAGATACATTTTCAATGGCTAATACTAATGCCAACCAATACGAACAATAACCAGCATAACCAATTGAATTATCGATATTAAAATAATTTTTTGCTTCAAACTGAATTTGATTAAAGTAGTGCATAATTTCATTTTTAAAATCTGTCGAAATACCGCTATACCAAACCCCGTTATACTGGTTATCATCGGCACTACCCCACAATAAAGCATGTTCAATAGTTTGCGTGAATTCCGTTTTTTGTTCACTACGATAAACTTTTATTAATGGCGAATTAGCAGTAGGAAAAAATGGCGCTCTATTTACGTTTTCCCCTGCTAGAACTAGCATTGACGCAAACTCACCTTCGTCTTTAATTGGAGCAGAAAACAGATGTGTATTAATCACCAAAAGCAACTCATTATCATGAGCACTATCGTCTAACCATGTTTCTATAAATGTAGATGAATGGCTGGGATCTTCAATTTCAAAGCTAGCAGGATGACAAATTCTTTTTCCCAATGTTTCCATCCATAATGCCTTTATTTTATCGTTTGAAACTTCAGCATCAATAAATAACCTAACATGCAAATTTGATTGTGTTAACGCAGTTGCAAATTTAGCTTTGTATTCTTTTTCAAAACGACTAAAAATGGCCTTTAAACGCTCATCAAAGCTTTCAGATTTCATACCATCAATCACAGATAAAGTCGTATGGGGAATAACAATGCCACTATTGCGGTGTAATTTACTTATCATAAAAAAATCATTATTAACGATAGAGGCGGCATTTCTTGTTTCGCCCTGTTCTGTAATAAGTGATCCTCGCCAAAATATTAGACAGTGCCCGCCTCTATCATTTTTTCGTTTTGGTAATATTGTTGTTCATATTGT
>NZ_JBIDFF010000046.1:0-8439 GCF_046635645.1 Gilliamella sp. BG2 | reverse complement strand
AAGCAAGTCTGGAGCAAATCTAGATGCCTTATTTCCAGAAAACCAAGGAATATCAGCATCCAAACACGCATTTAACACTAACGCTAATTCATGCTCAGTTTTACATTCAACATACCAATCTAATTGCTGTAATCGCTCAATAATCTTTTTACTTGTCATTGTTTAATCCCCATGAATTCTAGCCGCTAAATCTGTAAAAAAGCCCGTTACTCAATTCACGGGCAAATACACTAAGAAAGGTGGCGTTTTTACGGCAGACGCCAAGCCGTGTTTTGTTTTAGAATTAAATTTAGATATATTATTCTTCTAGCAAAAACTATTGCGCTATCTAGAACGCTCATGAAATCTGGTCGGATGTTGATTTCTTTTTTTAATGCAATTTTTACATCATTAAATTGAGTAGCTCCGAGTTTTGCTTTGATTGATGATACTAATTCATCAAAATAATCTATGATGTAATCGTCGTTATTTGATTGAAGATTTTTAACAGCATCAGATATTAATTTGTTAGTTAAATCGCTATCTTCTTTAATTTTTTTATTCATTTAATGAATCCCTCAAAAAAAGCCCTCAAGCGAGGGCAAACGGATTTGCATGTACTCGTCTTTCCGAGTTGTCAAAATTAGTTAGCTTAATAAAATGATTTTTTATTTTTTTCATTAAAAATAAATTCAGCTTTTTCATAACATATGAGCTTTAATGCTTTTTGAACTGAATCAGTGTCAACATCATCCCAACCAAACGCTTTCATTATTTTTTCTTCAATTTCTAGATAATCACTATCGCTGAGTTTGTCATAAAGTTCGTTTGATTGAGCTTTAATTTCTGCTTCTTTAGCGTCTTGCATTTCGACATCGCTTATCATTTTGCAATATGCTCTTTCGTAACCGTTTTCTACGGTTCTATGTAATTGCATTTTTACATCCTCACTGGCATTAGGATTGCTATTGCTTCTTGATTACAAAACTCAAAAACAGCAGGACTTTTATCGTCCATCGGCATTAATATTTTTACCGAAGGGAATTTTGGATTGATTATTTTTCCAACTTTTAATATGTCACTGAGATATTCAGTATTAAAACCGATGACCGACGTGTGTTTTTTAGTGGAAAGCTTAGGTATTATCTTTTTATAATCAGGATAAACCCCGTCAACAACCTTAATTAACCCAACTGATAAAGTTTCATCTTTTTCTGATTTGTAAAAGATTAGTCCTTTTTGTGTGTTTATTTCTGCATAATAAAATTTGGTTGGGATTTTATCTTTTATTGATATAATTACGCCTGTCTTCATTTTACTTAAATGCTTTCCAACAAAAAGCTTGTGCCCGTTTGTTGCTGCTAATGTTCCGTCCTTGTCAAAGAAAAGTCCATTTAAGTAGTGTCTTACGTCTTGATACGCTCTAAACAATTGGGCTGACAATAATTGAGCTTTTTCAACTTTGATAATCATCTTTTTATCTCCTCTTACCTCAAACTCAAGCGCACTTGTTTAAATGCGCTTTGATTTGAATGCTACACTCTCGCAGTAGCCGCGCTCTTGCCAAAGGAGTCTCATCGTAATGAGTAATGACGGGTGATAATCTGGCTCATTATCTCGTCTTACCCGCACACTCTTTTTCAACATTAACCCTAACTGGCTGTGTGTATGACTCTATGTCATTTCCAGCTTTGTCATGCAAACTCGGGAGCGTAATAATAACGCTATACTTTTCACCTAGGCGCGGTTCAATCCGCTTTAATTTCGCAATTCTTGTTTCCTCCCATTTGTTAACCAAATTATCTCGATGGTCACGAGTTTCTGCGCTCCCTTATTCCGTGTCATCCTTTCATCAGCTTAGAGGGAGCTAGGCATTTCGTTCTAAGATGAGCTTCGCTTTCACACTGTCTACTTGAATAACACTTTATAAGTTGTTCCGACTTTTCTAATTTTTAAAGAGCTTCAACTTTTGGTTAAGTTGATTTGTTTTGATGTGATTAGTTTAGTAAATGGTTAACCAAAAGTAAAGTAAATAATTTAACAAAAACTAAACTTTTTGTGTGTTAAATATTATTGTTTAGTAAAACTAATGGGTTATACTTGAAGTGTAACTGTTCATTTGCTTGTTTTTTAATCAATGAATTGTTTTAAAGTTGTGGTGGCAAATTTCAGACATAAAAAAACCGCAATTAAGCGGTTTGGTTATACATTGATAAGAAAATAATATTAGTTAGTTAATCCTATAAATGACCCTATTAAAATTTGTCCATCTTTATTTTTTACTTCCATGTAACTAATTTTTATATCTATATTTTTTTCCCAAGCTGATGATATTTTAGATAATTCATCTTTAGATAATAACTCTTCATCTGCTTTTATTGTAAAAAGTTCACCATTAGACTTTCTTATTACCTTTATATTATAGTCTGTTAAGTAAGCTCCTGTCCTATCAAGTCCTTTTATGATAAAGGTATCGGTAACTTGGTATTTTGTTTTCTCTATTGGTTGTCTTGTTGTGTATTCTAAAAGTTCATCTTTCGAAAAAGATTCGCTATTGATTTTCAAAGATTCAACAGATGAATCGCTAGCTATTTGCTTTATTAAATTATTACGTGCATTTAAAGCATGCTCCTTTATCTCAGAGCTAACCTGAGTTTTACCACGAGATTCATAATCCTCAATAAGAATTTTAGTTTGTTCGATCATTGCAGTGGAAACGGCTTCGACTGTTTTATTGTTTTGTTTGCTAAGTTCAATTTCTTTTTGATTATTATCATAGAAATAATGACCAGCAGCACATGTAAAAGCAAGTAGTACCGCCATTGTTTGCCAACCGTTCATTTTTCCCATTTTTGCCTTTAATAGTTCCAAGCCTTTATTAATTATACCTGAATTATCTGATTTTGCATCACTAGACCCCTCTGCAATATTAAATATTACATCTAGATTTTGCTTATCTTCATTTGTTAATTTGCTTAAATTTGATGTGCCATATTTAATTAGGGAGTATGATCTCTGAATTTCTTCAATAATGGTCATCATACCTGAAATAAGATTAGTATTTACTGATGAGTGATATTTTTCTCCTTTTACATTGATATGTAATATAGGCCAACCGTCAAAACAAATATTTGGTAAAATAAAGTTTTCTGAATCCATCAATGGATCGTTTTTCATGTTTTTTAAAAATTGATAGAAATCATTTTCATCTTTTATAAAAATCACTTCTTCTGACATGTATAGCTCCTACAACCATTCAACTTATTTAGGTTAATTTTTATAAAACCGCCGAAGCGGTTTTGTATTGTTATGTTTATTTATTAATCAAGAATAGATGACTGCCACCAAACACGCCCTAAAATAGTTATCTCATCTTGAGATACTATTTCATCATCATAACCTGAGTTGTAGCTTTTGATTTTAACTTGGCTACCTGGTACTTTTTCTAAAATTTTTATTCTTAATAATCCATCATGATTAATTGCATATATTTTCCCATCTCGGATGTGCCTATCAGTAAGATTAATTGCAACCCTTGCTCCATCTCTAAAAACAGGCTCCATACTATCCCCATCAACGACGACACAAACAGTACAATTTTTATCAATTCCATACCTTTTCATTGTTGATTTGGATAATCTAAGCTTATAACCATTGTAGTCTTCAATATCATCAGCAAATCCGTTTCCAGCTGATAATCGTATATCCTTATAAAACGGCACTTCTACCTCATCATCATCAAGCGGTGTATCACTATCCCAATCTTCTATAGCCCCAAGTATTGTTGCATTTGATTTATTATTACTTGTCTTATCTAAATAAAATGATGGCATTCCGTAATCTTGCTCTAATCTTCGAGCTGATTTTTCGCCAAAAGACGCTTTCCCATTTATTAATTGAGATATATAGCTTTTTTCTTTTGGTGGAATTGTTTTTCCCGAAAACCACAGCTTTAAATTTTTAGCTCTAATTTCCTTTAATTCGTTTTTGTTCATAACGGCTCCTATTTCCCTCTTATTTTATTTAGTAATTACTAAACAAGCAAAATATAAACTTGACTTTACTTTTGGTTTAGTGTTATATAAACTATATTTAACTTTTAACTAAACACAGAGGTGAGAGTGAATTTATCTGATTACTTATCTCAGCTTGGCAGGGGTGGTAAAAGCCAATTTGCTAAAGAAATTAATGTGTCTAAATCATTTTTGCGACAAATGGAAGTTGGTACTGCACCAATTCCAATACATATAGCAAAAAAAATCGAAGCTCACACTTTCGGCAAAGTAACAAAAGCTGAATTACGCCCTGATGTATGGGGCTAATCATACAAGTAAATATTAGACGGTGTAACCCAAACGAGGAAATAAAAAATATGGGTAACAAGAAAAAATTAATTAACGATTTATTGAGCTCAATTGATGGCGGAGTAGAAGTAGCCGCTAGTTACTTAGGTTTATCAATATCGGCTTTTAATGATCGTCGCTATGAAAATAAAGGAACTCGTTTTTTCAGTGGTGATGAATTAATGGCTTTACAAAACTTAAGTAAAACTGCGTTAGTTGCTGAATTCTATGCAGAACAAGCAGGATGTCTTGTTGTTACAAAAATGAAAGCGGAACAGCTTGAAAACTTCGATTTATACATGATGAGTTTAGACGTGGCAAAAGCTCAAGGTGAGGTAGCTATCGCTATCCAAGAGGCTATCGCAGATGACGGAGTGATAGATGAGCTTGAAGCTAAGATTATCAGAAATAAAACGGATATCGCAAATAAGTTAAATCGAACATTGTCCGAAAACACAATTAATTTACATAAAAAAGCCACTAACCACTAATTAGTGGCGCGTGATCACTGAATCGGAGTAAATCACATGAGAAAGAATAAATCATATTACAGAACATGTCAACGGGCGGAGAAACCCGACGAGTTAGCGATGATCGCATTACATAACCGAGCATTCGGAGAGCAATTTGTTGAAGTGTTTAAAGCAGCTAAAAGGGGTAAATCATGTCCACGGCAGAAGTAATCGAATTTAAGCCTAGAGAGGGGCGTATGGCTAATTTAGACGATGGCTATACCAGAATTGCTAACGATTTATTGGAAAAAATAATCTCTTTTCCGTTCACGTTGCGCCAGCAAAAATTATTGTTATCGATTGCGCGTAAAACTTACGGTTATAACAAAAAAATAGACTGGATAGGTAATAAACAATTATCCGAATTAACTGGTTATCCAGAAACGAGATGTTCAACCATAAAAAACGAGCTGATCAAGATGAATGTGCTAGTAACAAAAGGGCGTGAAGTAGGAATAAATAAAAATCTTGATGAGTGGAAAAGTGATATTACCCAAACCAGTAAAACATTTACCAAATCAGTAAAGAAAACCTTTACCAAAACGGTAAATCACTCTTTACCAAAAGAGGTAAACACAAAAGACAATACTACAAAAGACAATACTACAAAAGACAATAAAGACAATAATATATTGCTCGATTCTGCATTTGAAATTTTTTACAAAGCAGGGCTACCAAAAGTTGGAAAATCAAAAGCAATTACCAGCTTCAAAACAGCATACAAAAATTGGAAATCAGAAAATAAAACGCCTGAGGTGTTTGCTCAAATGTTGGTAAGTGACATCCAGTGCAGGTTAAAAGCCAATATCTTTGGGTTTGCTAATTTGCATCCAACAACCTATCTAAACCAAAAACGCTGGGAGGACGAGTTACCAGCTAACGCAAAGCGACCGCAACCACAAATGACGCCAGAACAAAAGCGTGAATATGAGCTGTATATGTTTATGCAGGGGGAAAATTAGTGCGTAGACAAATAAAAAAACTGCTTATTGTCGGTTATGGGTACGGGGTTTTTAGTCGGTCATTTGTTGATTATTGGTTTAAAAAATTGGAGTTAAAAGCATTATGAATATCAAGGAATTATCTAACCAATTGTGGGAGCGAGCGGAAGATGTAGCCAGATATTTATTGCCAGCAGGTAAAAAAATTCATGGCGAATGGTGTGTTGGTGATTTGCAAGGTGATAAAGGGCAAAGCTTAAAAATCAACGTTAACGGTAAGCGTGTTTGGTGTGAGTTTAACGGTGGTTTAGGTGGTGATTTATTAGATTTATGGGTTGCTGTTAGAAGTGTGTCAATGCATATAGCGATTCAAGAAGCTAAAGAATTTTTGGGGATTCGCAATGAGGATTCTTATTTTGAAAAAACAAAAAAACAATTTAAGAAGCCAGAAAAAAAAGGGATTTTACCAAGCAGAAAGTGTTATGCGTACTTGGCTACGAGGGGCATTTCCGAGGCAACAGCTCGATTGTTTAAGGTTGTTGATGCCAAGGTATTTAATCACGAAACCAAGTCCGAAGTTGACGCAATCGCTTTCCCGTACATTCGAGACAATGACACATTACAAATTAAACGCTTGGGGTTAGAGCGTAATGGTAACAAAAAAATAATTATGGCTGAGGTTGATTGCGAACCGTGTTTATTCGGTTGGCAGGCAATTAGTAATAGCGAAAGAAACATGGTTGTTTTATGCGAGGGTGAAATCGATGCAATGACCATTCATCAATACGGATTACCTGCGTTATCAGTACCGTTCGGTGGAGGGGCTGGAGCAAAACAACAATGGATCGACTACGAATATGAAAATCTTGAACGTTTTGAAGAGATATTTATTTGTATGGATAGTGACGAAGCTGGGCAGTTGGCAGCAAAAGAAATAGCGACACGCTTAGGCTATCATCGTTGTAGCTTTGTTCACTTGCCAAGAGATTGTAAAGATGCAAACGAATGCTTGATGAAAGGCATTTCAAGAGACGAATTTATTCAGTGCATTATCAGTGCTGAAAAGCTAGACCCTACAGAACTAAAAAGAGCAGGTGATTTCAAGCAAGGTGTTATTGATGCTTTTTTTGCTCCCGAACAATACATGTTCACATCAAGCATTGAGGGATTAGCTGAAAAGCTAAAGTTTCGTAGTCATGAAGTGACAGCAGTTAACGGCGTTAACGGTCACGGCAAATCACAATTAGTCGGTAATTTTTCTTTAGACGCTATTAAATCGGGGTTAAGAGTTTGTATCGCATCATTAGAGCTTAGACCGGCAATATTATTAAAAAGGTTTGTTCGCCAAGGTATTTGCACGCCTTCGCCAGAGCGTGAAGACGTGGAAAAATTTATGGACAAACTTAACGACTCTTTGTGGGTGTTTAATGTAACAGGTAAAGCCAAGACTGAAAGACTGCTGACTGTATTTAAGTACGCCCACAAAAGATATGGTGTAAAAGTTTTCATCATCGATTCTTTGATGATGTGTGGCATGGCAGAAGATGACTATAACGGTCAAAAGGCATTTATAGAGCAACTATGTGATTTTAAAAATCAAAATGATGTACATGTGTTTTTAGTTACTCACCCAAGAAAAGGGGAAAGTGAAGAAAAACCAGTAGGCAAAATGGACGTCAAAGGAACAGGGGCTATTACGGACTTATTAGATAATTTAGTAACGGTTTGGCGCAATAAGAAAAAAGAAGAACTTAACGAAAGGATTAACAGATTTCCTAATATTGAGCTAAGCGAAAAAGACGAAAAATTATTAGCATCTCCAAATACATTGTTATCAGTTGATAAACAAAGAGAGGGTGAGGGTTGGTGTGGAAAGGTACCAGTCGAATTTAATGCTTACACCAATCAGTTTTTATCTAGCGATAAGCATACTCCATTTAACTATTTATATAACCGACCTCAAAACGAGGTGTTATCACTAAAAAAACAGAGTAAAGCATGCGAAAACCGTTAGTTAATCATTGCCCACTTGGACGTTATCACATGCTCGACAAAATAGCATACGACTATGTGAGAGCGATAAGAGAGCGTGGAGCAAATACGGCAAAGATTAAACAGCAATTAGTAGAACGAGTTAAAACATATTCAGAAGAAGACAAAGCAAAATTGAGGGAGTTGATACAGAAATGGCTTACAAAATAACAGCAACAGTACAAGTAGGGCTTCAGGAGCAAGTAAACATTACCATGTTTCGTGTTAACAAGATAACTGAATCAGACATCAAGAAGATATACAAAGGCGCGACAGTTGATAATTATTCTTGTGTAAAGGTGGCATAAATATGGATTATTTTTTTGCTGTAATGATTTTTATAGCTTTAACTTTAAATTTTACTTTACTGTGCGGATTAGTTGGATCAGGTGCAAGTTCATCAATTCTTGATTTATTTGACAAAAAATTTAAGCAGTATCGATTAGCTGGAAGTTTGGCTAAAGCAGTAGAGAAAGCTAATAAGGACTTTAAAGCTGTGGTGATTATTCATGGTGATTATGAAATTTTAGTTGCCAGGAAAGTAAAGGACTCAACCAATGACTAAATTAACACAGCAAGAGTTAGAAAAAGAAGTAGAAAGATTTAAAAAACATCTAATTACTCCAATTCCTA
>NZ_JBIDFF010000045.1:0-8867 GCF_046635645.1 Gilliamella sp. BG2 | reverse complement strand
GTTGAGTTGGTCTGTTACCACATATGGTGGTAGTGGTGATATAACAGCAACGGTGAATTGGGTTTACTCAAACACGCAGGTAACATTGAATGGTCCTAAAGCTGATAGTACTCAGATGAATTCAGATAATCCAAGTCCACTTAGACGTCCTTCTTTGCCACAGACATTTGAGTTGGTTGGTAGGGATAGTCAAGGTAATGAGGTTAGGTATGGATTTGTGTTGAGGCAGTGGTTCGTCGATCGGGGACTTCGAAGAGATAGCCTTTCTAATCAAAGCACATGGTGTGATAGTTTGGGTTATCGTTTGTCACGGGTAAGGGATTTAACCAATGCGGTTTGTTCTGGCTGGGGCATGAATAGTTACGCTCCTTGTACTGGTGCAGTAGGTGCCACGCCGCAGTCTAGTGGTAATGGTTACATGCGTCATATAGGAGCAGGTTTTTTCACGGAGTGGGGCTACTTGGGCAACTACGTTGGTGCGGGCTTCTTCAACAACACCTGCTGGACAAGCGACACGATCGGTAGCAATGGCTTCTTTGTTCCCTCGTCCGAAGGCTCCGTCGGCGGCACTGGCGCTTCTTCCTACGCCTTCGGTGCTGTTTGCACCACACCTTAGTTTTTAGCGTTTAGTTCTTAATCCTTAGGGCGCGGGGGTGGTTATGGTGCCAGAGAGGAAAATATAAAAAAGAATAAAGCCCCAGCGCAAGTGTTGGGGCGCTGAGCAGGCAAAGTTTGTGAGCATTGTGCTTTAATTCTAAAAGTCCTATGATTTTGGCTGTTTGATTCATTTCTGAATCTCCTTTTGTGTTATAAAATAACTTGAATGTCAGATTAAGTAAAGGCTATTACACTTTAAGACGTTTATTTGAATAGTCTAATGCGATAACACAATTAACAAGGAAGAAGTGATTTCTCACACCGTCATTGTTTTTAAATTTAATTTCTTATATCCATCACAACCATTTAATAGAGATGAGATAAATCATAAAAATTCTGATTAATAATTAGATTAACATTCTATTTTTTTACAATTCGCTATTTTATTTTAAGTAAAACGTAATTAGTCTTCAATCGTTTTCTAAGGTTGTTTTAATGGTGCTGCAAGATTTTTGTTTACTTATTCTAAAAATGCTGTAATATAAATAATCATAAACAACTTTAAATTAAAAGGAGACTTAATTATGGCAAAATCTGTAAAAGCAATAGTATCTAACTTAAATGATTTAATGAGGAAAAATGGAAATGAAGCTATAACATTAAATTGGAAACAATTTTATATTATAACTAAAAGAGAAAGAATGCACGAAACTATTATGACTCAAATTACAAAAGAGTTAAAAAAATATGATTATCATATTTTTTTTGGTAACTACGTGATTGTGGTTAGAGATTGTTGTTGGAAACCTATTGGAGATTAAATAAATTATCTATTAAAAATAATTTCATTTTTACTTTCAAATTGATTTAGAAAAAATGTTTGTTATGAATGACATAAAAGAGCGAAAGAGAAGTGGTTTTTCTTAACTAGCAAACAACTTTGTGCTTTCAACTCAATAATTTAAATAAAATTCCTTTCCCCCATCTTAATTAATAAAACTGGGGGGAATTCATTTAAGAAATTAATTATAATTAGTAAAATAAACTAACAAAACACACTATCAATCTTCAACTTACAATACTCAACAGCGTCATGTAGCATCACAAAATCGGCGATATCATATAGTGTTTTCTGCGTTTGATAGAACACGTAATTGTGATCGTCGTCGCTGTTGATAATGTAGCATTCGCCAGTAATTTCATTTTTGTAATCTTTGGGCATTTGACGTATGTAAATTGGTAGTGTGTAGTTTATTGTTATCATGATGAGCAAAAGTGAATTTTTAAAATTATTTTATGTTGAATTTTTTGGATGTGAACTGTTGAGATGAAGCCATAAAATACTCTGGAAAAATGTCACGTGCATTTCACGTGCATTTTTATGTCCTGATATAGTCTATTTTAAGTCAGTTTTATGTATAAATAAACAGTGATTTTATTTTATGATTTATTGATTTTGTTGATTATTTTTATTTTAGTGGTGGTGGAGCTGGCGGGAGTTGAACCCGCGTCCGAAATCTCTACATCCTCGGTACTACATGCGTAGTTTGTTTTTGAATTTCATCTACCCGCTGCGAACAAACACGCTACTGATAGACTAGCTTGATTAGGTTTAATGCTTCCACCCCAAGCAAGGCTTCCACACGATCTCGTTTGGGTTTGACTCCTCTTTATCCCCGTCCTACGAGCGGAGGCTAGGGAGAGAAGGCTCTATACAGGTTATTAAGCTGCTAGTGCGTAGTTTTCGTCGTTTGCGACTATTTTTTTGCGGTTTATTTACGAGGCCTACCGCACCTCGGCATGCACCTTGGGTTTCGCAAATCCCGTCGAATCCAGAATCAGCCCCAATTGTGAATTGTAAATAAAAAAACAATATTAAGGCATTATAGGTGAATTCAAAATGGAATACAAGTTAGCTAGCTTCAAGGTTGGTCTAGTTATCGGCAAATTTTTCATCTTTTAATGCTGCGTGATATTATTAACAGCACATTTTTTCCTTCACATATCACATTTCAGCCATTGCAGAGCTGACTTGAGGTGATAATAAAACATTATAAATGTTTGTCGTAAAAGGGGAATTGGTAGGTAGTGGCTCAATTTCAAATGCATCAAGTCCTGTGGCTTTGCTCGTTTTATTTTTAGTACTTCAAGCGGCGCTTGTTGATCAACTATTTTTCACAGGCATCATTAATAAGTATTGCCGAAGGCCTCATTAAAGCTAATTTTTCTTTTGTGAATAGTTGAATAGTTTTTTTTGTTAATGGGAGAATGGTAACAACAAAATTGGCTTGTTTTAATACATTGCCTAAAAATATATAATCATGCGGCTAAGTTAGCTGGTAAAGTAGCAGAGCGTAAATATTTTTCAGCTATGTCACTTAATATCAAAGTAATCATTAAAACTTTCAATAAATATACATAACCCAAATAACGCCTTATCATCAGCAGAATATTATGCTTTCATAACATAAAATAGCCATCAAAAACTCGCTATAAAGATGTAAACATTTTATTACAATATTTGCTTAAATTATCATTACACTAACTTTTTAAACTAAATTTATAATTAAATAACAAATCATAAAACAATTATGATTGGATAAATAATAAAAATTCCATTTACTATTATGTAATTTTGTGTTTACATAATAATTGTTTGTGTAATTGTTATTTTACATATAAAAATATAAATGATTTTAACAAGGAAAATAAAATGTTAAAAGATACTTTAAATAATGTTCGAATCAGAGACGAACATATGTTAATCACACCTGAAGAAATCAAACAGCTTTACCCTCTTTCTCATGATTTAGAAAACCAAATTGCCTTATCACGCCAAACTGTTGTGGATATTTTAGAGCGACGTGATCACCGCTTGCTTATTGTATGTGGTCCTTGCTCTATTCACGATCCTATTGCGGCAATTGAATATGCCCATAAATTAAAAAAATTATCAGACGAAGTCAAAGACCACCTATTTATAGTTATGCGAGTCTACTTTGAAAAACCACGCACAACTGTAGGATGGAAAGGTATGATTAACGATCCTCACATGGATAGCTCATTTGATATTGAGCATGGACTAAAAAAAGCCCGTAAATTACTGCTTGATATTACTCAAATTGGCTTGCCTATTGCAACTGAAGCACTAGATCCCAACACACCACAGTACATTGGTGATTTAATTAGTTGGTCTGCAATCGGAGCAAGAACTACTGAATCACAAACGCATCGAGAAATGGCCTCGGGGCTTTCAATGCCTGTTGGTTTTAAAAATGGAACTGATGGCAGTTTGGATGTTGCAATTAATGCCATGAAATCAGCCTCTATGCCTCATCGTTTTGTAGGAATTAACCAACAAGGACAAGTAACGGTTTTACAAACAACAGGAAATCCACACGGCCATGTTATTTTGCGTGGTGGAAAAACGCCTAACTATGATGCTGAAAATGTCGCATTGTGCGAAACACAAATGAAAAAGGCAGGATTGTTACCTAACTTAATGGTTGACTGTAGCCATGCAAATTCAAATAAAGATTATCGAAATCAACCTATTGTTGCTAATTCCATTATCGAGCAAATAGAAAAAGGCAATAATTCGATTATTGGTGTAATGATTGAAAGTAACTTATTTGAAGGAAATCAGCCTTCCGAGCAACCACCAGAAAACTTTAAATATGGCGTATCTGTGACTGACGCATGTATTAACTGGGAAGAAACAGACGCACTATTACGAAAAATGGATCACATTTTAGCGCAGCCACTTATCGAAAGACAAAAGCACTCAGTTACTACTTAAACTACTCAATAAATAAACATATCGCCGACACCATTATCGGCGATCTTTGTTTTATTTAACCTAATTGCTTACGAGCATTACGGAATATTCTCATCCAAGGGCTATCTTCACCCCAGTTATCAGGATGCCATGAATTAGTTACCGTTCTAAATACCCGTTCTGGATGTGGCATCATAATAGTTGCCCGTCCATCTTGAGATGTCACTGCAGTAATACCGTTTGGCGAACCATTTGGATTAGCAGGGTATTGCTGCGTTACTTTGCCAAAATGGTCAATATAACGTACGGCAATTAATCCTGATGCTTCTAAACGGCTTAAATGAACATCATCACCCACTTCAACACGTCCTTCCCCGTGTGAAACAGCAATTGGCATATGCGAACCAGCCATATCAGTAAATAGCAACGACGGGCTTGATTGAATTTGCACTAAACTAAAACGAGCTTCAAAACGTTCTGACAAATTACGAACAAAACGAGGCCACAAATCCGCTCCCGGAATTAGATCCTTAAGATTCGACATCATCTGACAACCGTTACAAACCCCTAACGATAAAGTATCTTTGCGATGGAAGAATTGTTCAAATTCATCACGCACTTTTTCATTAAATAAAATAGATTTAGCCCAACCTTCACCTGCTCCTAAAACATCACCGTAAGAGAAACCACCACAAGCAACCAGTGTACTAAATTGACTAAGTGTAATTCGACCAGAAAGTAAATCTGTCATATGTACATCGATTGCTTGAAAGCCTGCTCTATCAAATGCTGCTGCCATCTCGACATGCGAGTTAACACCTTGTTCACGCAAAATGGCCACTTTAGGTTTTGTACCTTTGGCAATATAAGGCGCAGCAATATCGGCTTGCAGATCAAAAGTTAGCTGCACATTTAATCCTGGATCATCTTCATTTTGTTTAGCTTGATGTTCTTGATCTGCACATTCAGGATTATCACGTAAACGTTGCATTTGCCATGTCGTTTGCGCCCACCATGTTCTCAAGGTTAAGCGTGATTCACTGTATACTGTAGTCGAGTTATCACGCATAATAATTTGTTGACCAGTTTTAGCACTACCAAGAACATGAACCGCATGGGATAAGCCAAACTGCTTAAAGCAAGCCATCACATCATCTAAACGATTATTAGCTACTTGAATAACTGCGCCTAATTCTTCATTAAATAACGAAGCAATCACATCATGACCTAACGAGGCAATATCTACATCAATACCACAATGTCCAGCAAAAGCCATTTCGGCCAATGTCACAAACAGTCCACCATCAGAACGATCATGATAAGCAAGCAAAGCATTTTGGCTTACTAAAGCCTGAATCGCATTATAAAAAGCAAGCAGCTCTTTAGGATCATGGACATCCGCTGTTTTTTGCCCTAAATGACGATACACTTGGGCTAGTGCGGTGGCTCCTAGTGCTTGATGGCCTTTCGATAAATCAACCAACAATAAAGTATTATCCTGATCAGTACGCAATTGTGGTGTCACTGTTTTACGCACATCTTCAACACGCGCAAATGCCGAAATCACCAATGATAATGGTGAAGTCATGGTTTGTTGCTCACCATCTTGTTGCCATGTCGTTTTCATGGACATCGAATCTTTACCAACAGGAATAGCAAGCCCTAAAGCTGGGCATAACTCTTCACCAATAGCTTTAACGGCCTCATAAAGACCAGCATCTTCGCCCGGATGTCCTGCCGCCGCCATCCAGTTAGCTGAAAGCTTAATCCGTTTGATATTACCGATATTGGTTGCGGCAATATTAGTAATTGCCTCACCAACTGCAAGCCTTGCTGATGCGGCAAAATTAAGTAACGCAACTGGCGCATGTTCACCAATTGACATAGCTTCACCATAATAACTATCCAAACTTGCAGTAGTCACAGCACAATCAGCAACCGGTACTTGCCAAGGCCCGACCATTTGATCACGAGCAACCATCCCCGTCACTGAACGATCGCCAATGGTAATTAAAAAGGTCTTTTCGGCAACGGTTGGCAAATGTAGAATGCGTTTGACCGCATCATATAAATTAATTTCAGAAGTTGAAAAATTATCACCATGTGCTTGGTGAGTTTTAACATCACGTTGCATTTTAGGCGTTTTACCAAGTAGCACATCTAATGGCAAATCGATGGGATGATTATTAAAATGCTCATCATGCAAGGTAACCGCCTTATTGGCGGTTGCCTGACCAATCACCGCATAAGGTGCACGCTCACGCTGACAAAGCTCAGCAAATAATGCCAATTTATCGGGATGAATCGCAAGCACATAACGTTCTTGTGATTCATTACACCAAACTTCTAGTGGTGACATACCTGGTTCATCGCTAAGTATTTTACGAAGCTCAAACTGACCACCACACCCACCATCGCTAACAAGTTCAGGCATTGCATTAGACAAACCTCCAGCACCAACATCATGAATAAATAAGATAGGATTATCTTCACCAAGTTGCCAACAGCGATCGATAACTTCCTGACAACGGCGCTCCATTTCAGGATTATCACGCTGAACAGAAGCAAAATCCAAATCAGCATCAGACTGACCCGACGCCATAGACGAAGCCGCCCCGCCACCTAAGCCAATATTCATAGCAGGACCACCTAAAACAATCAGTTTAGAGCCAGCTGGAAACTCACCTTTTTGGATATGTTCACGGCGAATATTACCCATACCACCAGCTAACATAATCGGTTTATGATAACCTCGAAGCTCCTCGCCATTATGGCTATTAACCTTTTCTTCATAAGTACGGAAATACCCTAACAAAGCCGGACGCCCAAATTCATTATTAAACGCCGCACCACCTAAAGGGCCATCCATCATAATATCAAAGGCGCTCACAATGCGATCAGGCTTACCAAAATTTTGCTCCCAAGGTTGTTCAAAATTAGGAATACGTAAATTAGAAACTGAAAACCCTACTAAACCAGCTTTAGGTTTAGCACCTCGACCAGTTGCACCTTCATCACGAATCTCACCTCCACTGCCCGTTGCCGCACCCGGCCAAGGTGATATTGCTGTTGGATGATTATGTGTTTCAACTTTCATTAAAATATCTGCATATTCTTGATGATAGCAGTAGGTTTTATTCTCATTATCCGCAAAAAAGCGCCCAACGATTGAACCGTCCATCACTGCGGCATTATCCTCATAAGCGGACGAAACATAATCAGGAGTGTGTTCAAAAGTATTTTTGATCATCTTAAACAGCGATTTAGGCTGCTTTACCCCATCAATAACCCAATCGGCATTAAAAATCTTGTGACGACAATGCTCGGAATTGGCTTGTGCAAACATATAAAGTTCAATATCAGTAGGATTACGATTTAGTTTTTTAAAGTTCTCAACTAAATAATCAATCTCATCAGATGCTAACGCCAAACCTAATTTAAGATTAGCCTCGTCTAATGCCACGCGCCCCTGACCTAATAAATCAATGGTTGTCACTGGCGCAGGTGATTCAACATGAAATAACTGCTCAGCTTGATCAACATGGCTAAAGACCGCTTCCATCATGCGATCATGAATTAATGCTATAAAATCGTTTTTTTGCCAATCGGTTAATTCTGAACTTACTTGCACATAATAAGCAATCCCCCTCTCGATACGGCGAATCTGTGATAAACCGCAATTATGTACAATATCAGTTGCTTTTGATGACCAAGGCGAAATCGTTCCCACTCTTGGCGCCACTAAAAAGAGTTGCTTACTAGCCGTTTGTTTAACATTGATTTGTGCATTTTTTGGACCGTATTGTAATAATTTATCTAACGTTAACTGTTGTTCAGCCGTCAACTCGCCAACCAAATCAACAAAATGCAGATATTGGGCTTTAATATCGATAACAGGAATAGATTTTTCACAACAAGTAGATAATATTTTATTAATACGAAATGCAGATAAGGCCGAGCAACCAGCTAAAATTTTCATGAAAATTACTCTTTTTAAGCTAAAAATAGAGAAGAAATAAGACAATATTATAAAAGAAAGCGCACGATGTGGCTATATTAAATACAGTTAATCAGGAGATAGATAAAAATTCTGTTTTTTAACCAAAAGAAATAACCAAAAAGAAAAATAAAATCAATATGATATATAATTCTTTTTTACTAAGAATTGGATCTATTTTGGTAAGTGAAATAAATTAAGTGTAAGGATTAGGATATTTTGATACAGGAATAAGATAGGTATATTGACCTTGCTGTGTTATGGAAAAGTTTTTTACTCTAAAATCATTCAGGTAGAGCATTGATTTTATTAAATTTTTATTTAATCGTTTTTAGTAAAATCAATCATTTATAAGATATTTAGTACTAAAGCTTTTATATTTCATTTAACTGTTAAATTTTAGCAAAGAAATTTCAATTAACTAGGGACTGTTGATCTTTGCTGTACATAAATTACTCAACAATACATTGGCAGCCACATTAACATAAATGCCAG
>NZ_JBIDFF010000044.1:0-9029 GCF_046635645.1 Gilliamella sp. BG2 | reverse complement strand
GAAGTTATCCCGTCTAACAAGTTATCCCGAGGCTCAGCAGGCAGAACAATCATAAATAATATTACGCAAAATATCTCCTTCGGCGAGGGGCAAGACAATAAAGAAGCAGCTAACGAGACAGCTAGAATGCTGAAACAAGCGCTCAGAAGTGTAATTCAAGAAGAACAAAGACCGGGAGGGCTGCTAAATCGTCGTTGATTTGATGTCTAAAATTTCATACCATTACCGAAATTATTAAGGAGATGGTATGAAAAAGATCTTATTTTGTTTATTGCTGTTCCCATTTTTTGTTTTTGCTGATGATTTCTATGATTGTAAATATGCAAAGGGTGACAAAACAAAAAACAATCTAAAACATATGGGGGATGGAACAGTTTGGGTGGCTAATGATAGATTTGTTGCTCACGATTATATTAAAGACGAGTATAAATCACCTAAATTTACTAAATTTGTAGATAATTTATCTATTGCAGAGGACTCAAGGTACGTATATGTTCTTGCAAATGATAGAACAAATTATGCAATTGCGTCTAAAACAGATAATGCTATTTTTCAATGGAATAATTGCACTCTTGATTTATCTGTTGATTTCAAAAATGCAAAATATGGCAGCAAACCAGTAAATTTTTTACCTAAGATAAAATCGTATTTTCGAGAAGTATTAAAAGATCCTGATTCTGCGAAATATTCTGATATTTCTAAGCCACAGAAAGATTTCATGTTTGAATACAAGAATGTTATTACTGGATATTCAGTCTGCTTATATGTAAATGCTAAAAATTCATTTGGAGGTTATACGGGAAGAAAATTATATTGGGCTTTCTTAAAAGACAATAAATTATTAAGAGTAATCAATACAGAAGATTCTAGAACAATAAGCCGTTGGCATAATATTAGTTGCAATTACTAAAAATATATTTAAATTTAGTCAATTTGTTATTAACTACCAAAGCAATTCAAACCCTCTAAGAGGGTTTTTTATTGGCTATAATTATAATGTGATATCGATACGTACGGCTTTAGCGATTATCTTATATTCTCCTTTTTTCAAAATAATGTCAGAATAATTAGCATTTAATGGGTGTGCCGTCGTTTGATTAGCATCAATAAAAAGTTGTTTAATTGAATAGATTTTATCAATTTCAATTAAGCAAATATCACCACTTTTTATTTCAGCATCCATATTAAATGTTACGATAGAACCGTCTGGTATACCTAATTTTTTAGATATTTCCATTGAGTCGCCAGTCATCCGTATAGCAAAAGCGCTTTTATGTATATCTTTAAGTTTATTTGGTAATGGATAAAGCTCTAATTTGTTTGTGCTAAACTTATTTTCATTAAAAAGAGACAAGTCAAAGCTGTTTAAATCAAAAATAGTAATCTGTTCTTGATGTGTTGCGGGAGTATAATTTTCCCATTCATCTATATTCGTATCAATACCCGTACCTAGCCACGAAGAGTTAACACCTAAATAGAAAGCCAAATCTAGTAGAGTATTTTGTCTAGGTTTTGCTTGACCAGCTTCGTAAGCAGCAATTTGTCTTTGGCTTATTCCAACCATTCTTGCTATTTCGGTTTGTGTTAGTGAATGAGCTTTTCTCATAGATGAAAGCCTTTCCGGAAACCCTTCATTTATTTTAATCATGAATAAATCCTAAAAATAATTGTTTACAATATGAATAATTCATATTAATATATATCAAGTTACTTGAATTAATCATAACACAATCAGGAGGAGAAAGTGAAAGAAAATAAAGTAACGTTATCAGCAAGAATGCCTGTAAGCCTTAAAGCTGCGCTTGAGGTATTAGCAGCAATGAATGATAGAACAATGAGCCAAGAGCTTGTAAACAGAGTTAGACAGTCATTAACAGAGGAGGAAAAGAAAATTGCAGGCATCTAAAAAACTAAAGGCTTTAACTGCGCCAACAGCCAAAGCCCAAATCAAGTTAACCACAAACTCTAAATAAGGGAAAACTTATGAATAATAGTAATATAAACAACTCTAATTGTCCAGTAATAGCTGGAATCTCTATCACAACTGATAAAGAAGGTCGATATAATCTTAATGCGCTGCATAAAGCTAGTGGATTGGGTAATAACAAGGCTCCAGCGCAATGGTTAAGAACACAAACTGCGAAAGATTTAATTGAAGAAGTAAAAAAAGAAACTGTGCAAAATCGCATAGTTGCAACCGATGTGCAAAAATGCACATCGCCTATAATTACTGTTAAAGGTGGCATCAATCAAGGTACTTTCGCCCACGAACTTTTAGCTATTTCTTACGCAGGTTGGATTAGTCCAAAATTCCAATTAATAGTTAATCAAGTATTTTTAGACTATAAAAAAGGTGAATTGAAAAACATTCAAAAACCTTTTAAATCTTATTTACCTGAATATCGACAAGCTAAGGCGATAGAATTATCAGTCAGAGCATTAGATAAGATGTTTAGTAACCTACCGCACCTTAGCGAACAGTCTAAGCAAGCTATCTATGCAGATACAATTAATCCGATTGCAGGTAAAAATGTTATTCCGCTTCCCAAGCTTGAAAACAAAACATTTTCAGCCAGCGAAGTAGGTGATTTACTTGGCGTATCCTCAAATAAAATTGGTCGTATAGCTAATAAGCTCAACTTAAAAACAGAAGACTACGGAATTTTCGTACTCGATAAGTCACGTTCTTCTGATAAACAAGTTGAAACTTTTAGATATAACGAAAAAGCAATAGATGTAATCAAAAATCATCTTATTAATAAAGAAATCGCTTAACCAATTAACAACAAATTATAAGCCCCCAAAGAGGGGCAATTACGAGGATATAGCATGTCAAACACAAAATTAGAAACAATTCAGTTTCACAATCAACAATTAATCGTTCTTAACCACGAAAATAAACCGTATATAGCCATGAAGCCTGTATGCGAAAATATTGGGTTAAGCTGGGCAGCACAATTCAAAAGAATTCAACGTCATCATGTACTTAGCCAAGGTGTTGTCATGATGACAATACCCTCTAAAAGCGGTAATCAAGAGTATTTATGCCTACCAATTTCGATGATCAATGGTTGGCTATTCGGTATTGAAACAAGTCGAGTAAAACCAGAAATCAGGGCAACACTTGAACAATATCAGCTTGAATGTTTCGATGTACTTTATAATCACTTTATGCCAAAAGTGGCTCAACAATTCCCTAACACAATTTCACCCGAACAACAACAGCAAATCCAACAAGCAGTCAACGAGCGAGTTTATCGAACAGGTGAAAGACATCAAGCGGTTTATTCAAAGTTTCATCAGCAATTTAAGATACCACGCTACCAAGATTTACCCGCTAGTAAATTTGACGAGGCTATAGAGTGGCTTGGCGGTGTAAGCACGAGAAATGGATTATCTGATGAAGATTTGTATAAATTAGCTCGACTATTATTTGTTGCTAATTATATGAGAGAAAAAATTCAGTTAATTGAACCAGCGTTAAAAATAATTGATTCATCTTATAGAGGAGCTTTTTATTCTATGGGCATTGAATTTAAAAGAGATATTGAATCAGCACGATTGATTATCGAAAGGGAGACAATGCATATCATTACAAATCACTTTGCTGAGAAATGGAATAGAGTATTACCAGTCATTCGACATAACTGACTAAAAATTCGTCAGGAAATATATTGATTTTATTCAAGTTTTTTCTGGCGTTTTTGGAGTTAAACTCAAAAACCCTTTTTTAATCGCTTTTTTAATCCATTGAAAAATATAGATTAATTTAAGAGCTAGAAAAAAGGGTTATTTTTGGAAAAAATGGCTAAATTTTAGTTAAAACAAAAGTCTATGTTTGATATAATCAAGTTCACCGCCGAGTAGGCGGTTTAGAAAATATGAAAGTTTTTTCCATAGTTTTTCATGATGTTCACCGCCGAGTAGGCGAACAAACCACCTTCGGGTGGTTTTTATTATCAGTTGTATGGCGCTTAATAACCAAAAATAATTAACGCACTCTATTTTGTGCAGCTAATTCATTAATAGCCGCTTCTGCCAAAAAATTACTCCGATCTTTATAAAAAGAATTTGGTGCTTTAACTGCGTTATCTATTCTATCGATAAGAATATCGGGCAATGTGATATTAATTCTTTTTTGTTTACCAACAAATGATGACAAATCAACGTCAATAATGACCCAGGTATCGCAATGAGCATACTCATCGTTATTTTTATACGAAACATGATCGTTGTGAATATCTTTGACATCATAATCGCCTGATTCAATCATATCTTGAACAGTTAACAAAATAGCTTCTGTCGCCATTGCTGGAATATCGCTTTCTCTGTCTGCGGCAGAATAACAACTATATTTTTCATTACATAATGCAGGTACGACAATGCCGTAAGCCGTATCGCTATCTTTCGGTGTTTCAATGCCAAGAGTAAAAAACATAATACCTCCAAAGGTGGCGGGCTATAAAAGCCCCGCCGATTTTTTGATTGATCTTACTGTGCCAATCGGTAAATCCGATTTTGGGTGAGGAACTGGAAACGTTTTATTAGTTATTGGTGAGTAAAACATATGATGACTACCTCTAACTCGTTTCAGAATACACCCTGCATTGGTAAGTTCCTTTATCAGGTCAGTTGATTTCATGTTTACCTCCTAACCTGAAAATTATTATACACACATATACACAAACAGCAAGTAAAAATACAAGTAAAAACACAAATAAATTAGTTTAATCATCTGGAGAAAACTATGGAAACATTTCACTGGAGACCTCAAAACAGCTCCACGATTTCAGTATCACCGAAAGTAAAGGTAATTAAGTTTGGTGATGGCTATGAGCAACGCATTCGGGACGGTATTAACAACGATTTGCGCTCATACAATGTAACATTTGTTGGGTTATCAGAAGATATCAGCTTGATTGATGATTTTCTTAGCCGACACAATGCGATTAAAGCCTTTTTATGGCGAGAGCCTAACACTCACAAAACGATCAAAGTTGTCTGCCGTTCTTGGACATCAACGCCCAACGGCGCAGCTAAAACAATTTCCGCAACATTTGAGGAGGTAATCGCATGATCCCCAAAAAAATGCTACTCGACATCACAAAAATAGCACAAGATGCGATTATTGATTTGTATGAAGTCGATTTAACTAAAATCGTGGGTAACAAAACGATATTTCGCTTTCATAATGGATTAAGTGAGCTAAGGCGTCCGATTACATGGCAGGGTAATATTTATGAGCCGTACCCGATAAAAGTTGAGGGTTTTCAAAAAAATGGGCAGGGAACCAGTAACCGCCCGACAATGAGCGTTAGCAATGCAATGGGTTTTATCACTGGTCTGATTGCTGATTTTGATGGTTTACTTGGTGCAATTGTCACCCGTCACGAAGTGCCCGTTAAATACTTAGACGCTGTTAACTTTGAAAATGGTAATCAATATGCTGACCCGTTTTGCGAAATCATCTCTAATTATGTCATTGAACAAGTTAAGCAACAAAATTCAATGGTTGTTACGTTTGAATTAGCATTGCCATGCGAGTCTGACGGTGCATTAATTCCTGCTCGTGTCATCATTGCCAATACCTGTAGTTGGATATATCGCTCATCTGAATGTGGTTACACGGGTGGACCTGTAGCTGATGAATTTGATAAACCGACAAACGACATCACAAAAGATAAATGTAGCCGTTGTCTGAATGGCTGTAAACTTCGCTTTGGCCAACATGGTATTCTTCCTTTTGGTGGTTTTCCAACTGCCGCTAAACTCTCTTAATTAATTATGAAAACACAAATACTTAATCATGCAATTTCTTGCGGTGAGGCTGAGTGCTGCGGATTTGTTATTGATAATAAAACTTATCTGCCACGCAACAATATCTCACACACACCAACCGAAACATTCGAAATTTCGTCAGATGACTGGATTAGAGCCGAACAACAGGGCGAAATAACTGCAATTGTTCACTCTCACCCAAACGGCTTACCGATACTCAGCCAAGCCGACCAATTTTATCAGCAACAAACAGGATTGAGTTGGTGGCTAGTTTGCGATAACCGAATTCATAAGTTCAGGTATATCAAGCCGTTACTAGGTCGTGAATTTAATCACGGCAAGACTGATTGCTTAACACTGGTGCGTGACGCATACATGCTAACTGGTATTGATTTGCCGGACTATGAACGGAAAGACGATTGGTGGCATAACGGGCAAAATCTCTACTTAGATTTACTACCTAAAAATGAGTTTGAACAAGTTGAAGACGTTCAAGAAGGCGATGTTATCTTGGTTTGCCTTGGCTCAACAACTCCCAACCATGCTGCTATCTACATCGGCAATCAATTCATTTTACATCATTGCCCAAATCGTCTCTCTAAACGGGATTTATACGACGGGTTTTGGCTTAAATACACACATTCAATATGGAGGCATAAAAAATGGCAATTGTCAGGCTTTACGGCAATCTTAAACAATATGGCGATAAGTTCAATCTGAATGTAGAAACGGCAGCAGAAGCATTGAATGGTTTGTATTGCCAAATCAAAGGCTTGAAAAAGCAAATTATGGACGGCTATTTTCGGGTACGAATTAACGGCGTAGATATGAACGAGGACAATTTACAGTTTAGTCTACACAGTCGAATTCCACAAGATGCCGTTATTCATATTGTCCCCCAAGTTGCTGGAGCTAAAGGCGGTATTTTTAGTTTTATAGCTGGCGCAGCGATGGTCGTTGCCGGTGTAGTAGTCGGTATAACAACAGGGGTAGGACTGGCTTTGGTAGCTGGTGGTGCTGGGTTAATGCTTGGCGGTGTCGCTCAAATGCTAACTAAATTACCCAAAACCGATAAGTTAACGGGTGATAAAAACAATAACACCTATTTTTCCAACTTAGACAACACAATCGGGCAGGGTGCGCCAGTGCCGCTTTGCTATGGTGTAATAAAAGTAGGTTCGAAAGTGCTATCACAAGGGCTTGAAACATTAGACGACGCAACGAATACAGATAAAAACCCAATAACACCAATACCGTGGGGTGAAATCATAAAGGGGAAGAAAAATGGGTAAAGGTTCAAAAAAGGCGAAAACGCCAAAAGAAGCGCAGGATAACCTCAAGTCACACCAGCAGCTTAGTATTATTGATTTACTGTGTGAGGGACAGATAGAGGGTCCATTAAACGGTCTACAAAGCATATTTTTAAATGATACACCAATTCAAGCACCCGACGGTTCGTACAATTTTAACGGTGTTAATGTTGAATGGACGGCAGGCATTCAAGCGCAAGCACCGCTTGAAGGTTTTCCTGCCACTGAAAATGAAGTGCCTGTTAATCTTGAAGTAAAAGCAACAACGCCGATTGTACGTACTATTACCGACCCAAACATTGATAGAGTACGTGTTACGGTTGGGGTGCAGTCGTTAAGCTCAACCGATAACAAGGGAAATATTAACCGAACCTCAGTATCAATGGAAATTCAAATCGGTGTGGGCAGTATATGGAAAACGGTAAAAACGGTAGATTTAATCGATAAAAAAACACGCTCGCAGTATTTAACTTCGGTTATTTTAGATGATTTACCACCCAAGCCGTTTAATATTCGCGTAGTTCGCAGAACACCAGATAGCACATCATCATTGCTAGTTAATAACACGCTATGGAGTTCATACACTGAAATCTACGATACTAAATTTTCATACCCGAACACCGCAGTGGTTGGCTTGAAGTTTGATTCATCGCAGTTTAGTGGTGTGCCTCGCCGTAATTATTTAATCAAAGGGATGATAGTTAAAGTGCCTGATAACTACAACCCAAACACACGGGAGTATAAAGGCTTTTGGTCGGGGAATTTTAAACTTGCTTGGACAAATAATCCGGCGTGGATATTTTACGACATACTAACTAACACACGTTACGGTATGGGTAATCGAATTGGTCAATTCGGTGTTGATAAGTTTACTTTATACACTATCGCTCAATATTGCGACCAGTTAGTCGATGACGGTTTCGGCGGCAAAGAACCAAGATTTACATGCAACTGTTACATTACCGAGCAACGCCAAGCGTATGATGTGATTCACGACCTGTGCTCAATCTTTCGAGCTATGCCGATTTGGGACGGTACGCAGTACACTGCGGTGATGGATAGACCAAGCGACCCTGTGGCAATTTATGCAAATGCAAACGTGGTAGAAGGGCGGTTCAACTACACCTCAGCAGCGCAAAAATCACGGCATACGGCTGTGCATGTGCGTTATATTGACCCTAATAACAATTGGGAAACAACAACTGAATATGTTGCTGATGATGAGCTAATCAAACGATTTGGGCTGAATGTTGCGCAAATTGATGCGTTCGGTTGTACGTCGAGAGGTCAAGCGCACCGAGTTGGTAAATGGTTAATTCAAACTGAAAAACTTGAAACACAAACGGTTACGTTTAGCGTTGGCCGAGAAGGTATTCGTCATTTACCCGGCGATATTATCGGTATTGCCGATAACGATTTTTCAGGTACTACAATCGGCGGACGAATTTTAGAAGCAAATGGTAGCACGATTACGTTAGACCGTGATATTGACATTAAGAACATGAAAAGTGCGTATTTAAGTGTGACTGACACAAATATGCAACTACAAAAAATCAAAATTCAAGCTCAGGTTAAACCTAATCAAATTGTTTTGGTGAATAGTGTTAGTGTTGATGAGTATTCCGTTTGGGGTCTATATGACAATAAAATCAAACCAAGGCTATTTAAGGCTATAACAATCGCTGAAAACAGCGACGGCACTTACTCAATCACAGCGTTACAACATGAACCGCAAAAGGAGGCGGTTGTTGATAACGGGGCTAAATTCGAAGCTGAGAGTAATACAATTTTTGGCTGGTCAATCCCACCCGTTGAACAACTGCAGGCTGAAATTATCCCCGAATCTGATTTATATCAAGCTCGCTTATCATGGTCCACGCCTCGCACGATTCAAAACCTGAAATTTGAGGTAAAAATCTATCGTGATGATAAATTGATTAG
>NZ_JBIDFF010000043.1:0-9543 GCF_046635645.1 Gilliamella sp. BG2 | reverse complement strand
CTATGGCACTGACTACCGTTATGCCGAGCACTATAAAGGCTTAGATAGCAACGGCCAAGAAAACCCGCAAAATAGTGACGATAATCGTGATAATGACAATAACACTCACGATAATCAGATTGAAAGCGGCCAATGGTATGCGCATATTCGCCATGAACAGGCCATTAGCCAGAAAATTATCCTCAAAGGCAATAGTAACCACTATAACCTTGCTCCCGGTCAATGGATTAACATCAATGGCAGTCCGCTGGCAGATATCAATGACGGGGTGATTATTTTAAGTGTACAGGGGCAAGGTAATCGCACTGATGCCTATGAACTCACCTTTACCGCCATTCCCTATCAAGCTTTAAAACCCTATCGCCCTGCGCCCATACGCTGGCCACAAGTTAGTGGTACATTACCTGCCCGTGTCACCAGTCCCAACCATGACACCTATGGCTATATTGACACTCAAGGGCGCTATCGGGTTAAATTTAATGTCGACCTGAAACAATGGAAAAGTGGCACGGAAAGCTTATGGGTACGTTTAGCCAAACCTTATGCGGGTAACACCTATGGTTTTCACTTCCCGTTAATTGATGGCACTGAAGTGGCCATCGCCTTTATGCAGGGCAACCCCGATAGGCCGTATATCGCTCATGCAATGCATGACAGTGCTCACCCCGACCTTGTTACCACCATCAACAAACACCGCAATGTCATTCGCACCCCCGCCAACAACAAACTGCGCATGGATGATAAACGCGGGCAAGAGCATATCAAACTGGCTACCGAATACGGAAAAACTCAACTTAATATCGGTCACTTAGTTAACGAAAAAAAACAACCCCGCGGTGAAGGTTTTGAACTGCGCACCGACGAATGGGGGGCGATTGCCGCCAATAGAGGCTTATATTTAACCACCCAAACCCAGCCTAAAGCCCAAGGCAAACAGCTTGATATGCAAGCGGCCATTGCCCAAATTGAAAATGCCCTCTCCATTGCCAAAGCGCTAAAAAATGCCGCCACCCAGTCCGAAGCACACAGCGCCGATACCGACAGCCAAGACCAACTTAAAGCCAACTTAACTCAGCTAACCCAAAGTGGCCTACTAGCCTATGCGCAAGAAGGCATCGCCCTAACTAGTCCTGAAAATATTCAACTGACAACAGCTAACAGCCTCACCTTAACCAGTGAAAACCAAACCGATATCAACGCCTTAAAAAATATCACCCTATCATCGGCTGAAGCGATTGGTTTATTTGCCCAAAAATCAGGGATGAAACTATTTGCCAACCAAGGCGATATCGAGGTGCAAGCCCAAAATGCTAACCTCAATATGGCTGCCAAGCAAGATATCAAAGTGGACAGTGTGGATGGTGAGGTAACTATCACAGCGAGCGATGAACTAACGCTCATCTGTGGTGGCTCTTATATCAAAATCAGCAGTGAAGGCATTGAACTTGGCACACAGGATAATATCTATCTTAAATGTAATGTGTTCCAGAAGATGGGGCCAGCGAATATGGATGTAGATGCTTTATTACCTGCTGGTTGTGAATCGGCGATACAAGAAGCGGATAAACTACAAAAAGCAAATGTAAAACTTGGATAAGTTATGGATAAAATGAATAAATCAATACAAAAGCAGGATATTGAGACTGTTTTTCAACAGATTATTGCGCTGTCATTAAAAAATGATGCAAATTTTTACCTTATCTATCAATCACATGACCAAAAGACCAGTTTAACCGATTTGATTGCAGAAAAAAAATTAACATTATTTCGATATATCAGCTACCAAATCAAACACACACCAGGACTGATTGAACTTGATTTAAAAAATGAAAAAGATCGAACCATATTAAAACAAAGTATTCAGGAATTTTATTTAGCCATCGATCCTAAAACAGTGTTATTTGCAAGACCACGTTCTGTATATGGCTGGATTTATTCCTCATTTAATGCTGAAGTATTAGCACAAGAGTTAGGAAAAGTTGCCATTCAACCCTCAAGTGACGGTAAACAATTATTGCGTTATTTTGACCCATCGGTGTTACCACCACTATTAAATATTTTCATTTTTGTGCAAAAAAAAATATTACTTAATCCGATTCATTCATGGTTATATCTTAACAGTGATGGTCATTTAATTATTGAAAAAAATCACAGAGATGAACGTAAAAATCTTATTGGCAATTTGGGGATCATCAAGCAACAATGGCAACAAATAAACTGGATTGAAAGCCGTAATCAGACACTTGCTCGTTATCATTTTTTTCACCCTGAATATAGCTTACCTGAAAGTGAAGCTGATTGCATTATTATGCAATCTTTTCAAAATGCTACCCTCAAAGGATACCATGATAAACGAGATCTAGCCGAATATGCTTATCATAGTTTAGTTATACATCCTGAATTTATTGAACATCCAATTATTGCCGAAGCAATAAGACAACATCGGCACCAATCACTAATAAAACAATTACAAACTATAACCCCACAACAATGGGATATTATAGCGGATGAATGTATCATTAATACAAAGGAAATAAATAATGGGTTTATGTGAAAAATGCCAATCTAAAGGCCTACCAATTTATCCTGTTCGTTATGCTGTTGCACCTAAATATATCAATGCAGATTTACCCTCATGGGCAAAAAACGATATGCTGCCTATTTTAAAAGGAGATAGCAAATATGTGCTAAGAACCATGCGAACAGGTTATCTTTATGTGTTATGTCAGTATGAAGACAATATTATATTAGATATTTCCATTTATAAAATTGATGAAAACGGCGGTTTTTGGCAACAAGATATTAGTAAAGAGCAAGATCTATTAAGATTTGGTGATATCATAAGTGAAGAAAACCCTTCTATACCTGTCAATGATATACAAACGACCTGCAGCAACAGCGCCCATTTATCAAGCAATATCGCTTTTATTACACTTTCAAACCCCGAAAAATGTGAAAAAGCCTGGCTTGCTTTTAGTGAACATAAATGGAGTGCTAAGACTTTAAAAAAATACCTTAATGATGAAGATAAACGTAACTTGCGAATGCAACTGATCAAACCAAAGCAATGGATAAATTCGCAAACTAACGGAATTGGCATAACTACCGCTAATCAGGAAGCTATCGCCTCAACCTTGGATATCCAAAACCTTGATGATTTTAAAGAAAGAATCACAACATCCTTACCAATATTTAAAAGCATCAACTACTTATTTTGCTTTCCTTATTTGTATGATAATAAACCATTAGACAAAAGTACGCTTTCGCAAAGTGCTATACTTAGCCAACCATTTATATATGATAAACAGCTATTCAAAAAACGAAGCACATTAGCACCTTGGCAATCATTAACCAAGCCAGTTTATGACCAAATCACCCCAAAAGAGCCGTATTCAGTCTATCTACATAAAAAAATGATGTCAGCCGAACGTAACAGCACAGATTGCTCACCAATGATGGTTGTATTAAACGACAGTATTGGTATTGCTGCTGAGTTAAGTAATTGGAGTAACAGTGCATTAAACTCGTTTAGAAAAATAATGATAGAAAGACAGCGTGAAAATGCCACTTGTAGTGGTATTGCAATGCTTGAAGAAGCAATAAAGAATAGCGATCTTGCGGAAAGTGAAGAAGATTTTAAAAAACATATAAAAAACACCAATAAAAAATACCTTGCTGATGCAAAATATTTTAATGAAAAAGTAAAACCTTATGATAGTGGTATTTTAGGAACCGATACAACCCGAATTGTACCATGGAGCGAAGAACAAAAAGCCCAAGGCCAACGTGTTATTAATATTGTGAGTGAATATAAAAAATATAATTTTATTTCCCCATATGTTAATCCAAATTTAACCGATATAGAAAAAAAGGTAGAAAGTACAAAATATAGAGCCGCAATATTAGTCCAATTTGTAAAAGAAAATTACCTGATTGAAGAAGTGGGTGAAAAAAGGCACGCACAAGTTTTAGAACGGGCATTTAAATTAAATAAACAAGCAAAGATGGTAGACATTAAACGCTTAGATATTAAATTAGCGGCAATGAGAATCGAATTTGAAGCTAAAGCTCAGGCGTATAAAGCAGTATGGCATGAAAAAAATAAAACCGAACAATCGGCCGAAAAGCGTTGGCGCAAATATGAAAATCATTTAAACGACGGTTATAAACTCTATAAAGAAAAATATGCCGCTTTTTTGCAAGAGGCCGAAAACTATATTGCAGGATTATTAAATGATTTAATTTTATGGGTAGATTGTAGTAAGCAAAAAGAAAGGCATCCAATTTCATTGTCGGCCGATGATTTTGCACAAGATGATGATAATTATTTGGCGTTTGCCAACGATATTTTAATGACCTTAGGCATGCAAGCCCAAAGTAGTAAAGTTACCCAATTATTTACCCAATTAATTGAGGACGAAAACTTAGAGGGGCATAATATTATTTGGTCGGCTGTGTTTGCTAATCGAAAATTAGATAAAGAAAAACAAAAAAAATGTGTCAACTTTTTATTATCATTAAATAAAACAACCCAATTAAAACCGCAATCTTATGGCGAATTCTTAGATAAATTAGAAACAGTATTAGAATTTTATCAAGCCGAATCAGCTGAAAGCAATGCTATGATAGGCATCGCTAATAGCATTGCCAACATTAGTAACTCACTTTTTGACCCACAAGATGAACATAAAGCATTAGATCTTGTTAAAGAGTTCTTTACTTTATTTGAAAGCGAACGAAACTCATTAATTGATGGTGATTCGATAGATAACCAAATCACAGCCGCCTATTTGCGTCCAATTAAAGAGGGAAGCTGTGCTGCACTTATCGCTTTATTAAAATATATGCAAAAAATGGGCGGTGATTTATCATCAGAATTTGCCGAAGCTTTTTTAATAGCCATATCGCCAACAAGGCTATCTAAAACTGCGCTAAAAAATAGAATGGCGTCATACAACAAATGGGCAGACAACTTAAAAAGTGCCTTGTATTCTGATATCAAAAATGTCGGTGAAAAGCTGGCAAATGCCTCACAAAAAGCCACCAACCTGATTAAGCAACATATCACCAATGAAAAGGTGGGAGCAAGCTTTACCGCGGCAATATTGGGGGTGCATATCATGAAGATCTATTATATAGTGACCGATAACTCATTAAAAACCCAAGCCCAACAAAACCAAGCCGATTATCAATTAACCATGGCGGTATCGGCATCCATGGCAGCAAGCTTTCGGTTAGTTACCGCATATGCCAACAAAGGACAAATTAATGCCAAATTACTGTCCAATATGAACTTTTTAGGCAACTTTTTTGGGGTGATAGCGGGGTTAATTGATATTGGTTTAAATTGGAACGAGGACACTTCAGAGAAAGATCAGACTCAAAAAACATTATATTATGTATCTCTATTTACCTTGATTGTATCCACCACCGATTTATTTTTACAAATGGGTAAAACCAGTTTAATTAAAATAATGAATAGAGGTATTCAATTAGTTGCAGGGTTAGTGGCTAGAACGGCCTTTGTCAGTATAATGGTAACCGCCGTCGGAGAGATTTCCATGATAATAATAGCTCTCGCTTTAAACCCATGGATTAGTCTAGGTATATTTTTACTTCAACTATACTTCGAATTAGCTGAAGACGATGATATCGAAAAATGGTTAAGACGTTGCCGTTTTGGCAAAGGGCAAAATATAGCAGATTATGACTTTGCCTATCGCTTTAACTCGTCCGAAAAAGAAATTGTGGCACTGCAAGCGATCTTTAAAAAATATGAAGATCAGCTAGCCGAATATTACGCCGAACAAGAACAAAAACGTATCAAAGAAAATATGCCAGTATTCTCATCGAGTGATTGGCAAATTATTTATAATTGGCCTATCCCTCAATAATTATATAAGGAATTCGATTATGCCTTACGCAAAATATGATGGCAAAGACCCTATCTATAACGACAAAGAGCAGCTATTAAAAAAAACCGGTATTAGTATTACCGAGCCAATCCTACCGCCCAAAAATTTGGTTAAACTAACCGGCACCCTATCCGAATTTAAAGGTCTATTTTGCTATGCTCAGCTAGGGAATCGAGCTTATCTAAGTGACGAGCAAAAACAAAAACATAACAACCAACTTAGAAAGGGTGCACTACTTGCTACTTTAAATGGTAATAGTATTGCTGCGCTGGCTGGCTTAGGGCATGCTAATGGCAATGATCAAAATACTTATTTTCCTGCACAATATATTACCACAAAATTAAATGACACCATGACCTTAAAAGGCTGGATCGGTTTTTATAAATTTAATGATGGTGATCAGGTCGAGGTGGTCGCCGAAAAGCACGACGACTATTACGAAGTGTATGCCATGCTTAAACCTAGTGAACAAATTATCTCGCTGATCCCATTTTGTTTTGCGGGACGTAACCAAGCATTAAAACGCTATCATTTACCCATATTTATCTTTTATGTTATTTGCGTGCTATTAATGAACTACTTTTTTTTCGATTTTAGTTTAGAAAATCTGACCATTGGTTTTGGTTCATTAGGCGTAATATTCGGGATAGCTACTCTGATGGTCTATAAAAATTTTATAGCAACACATGTGACACTTGCTGAACGAATATTTACCGTGTTGGGTTGGCGAAATGTTACTAATATCAATTTAGCCAAAATAAGTAAGCAGTATATTGCTAAATTAATAGCCCAAGGGAAATATGCAAAAGAATGCAATAATAAAATAGATGCATATATTAGACCACCTAAATTTGGTGAAGGTTGGTTTTTTTATTATTACGACCCAGAAGTGTTATGCAAAAACGGCAGGTCTTCCTTACGGGTTAAAAATAAAAAAAGAGAATAATTTCATAAGGAATTCGATTATGCCTTACGCAAAATATGATGGTAACGACCCTATCTATAAAGATAAAGAGCAGCTATTAAAAAAAACCGGTATTAGTATTACTGATCCAATCTTACCGCCCAAAAATTTGGTGAAATTAACTGGCACCCTATCCGAATTTAAAGGTCTGTTTTGCTATGCGCCACTTGCTGATGGTGCTTATTTAAGTGATGAGCAAAAACAAAAACACAACAACCAGCTTAGAAAGGGCGCACTACTTGCCACTTTAAATGGTAATAGCATTGCCGCATTAGCTGGTTTAGGGCATGCAAATGGTAATGACCGTAGTAATTATGCGGATGCACAATATATTACCGCTAAATTAAATAGCACTATTATTTTAAAGGGCTGGATCGGTTTTTATAAATTTAATGATGGCGATCAAGTCGAGGTAGTAGCCGAAAAGCACGCTGACCATTACGAAGTGTACGCCATGCTCAAACCCAGTGAACAAATTATCTCACTTGTCCCGCTATGTTTTGCTGGGCGTAACCAAGCATTTAAACACTATCGTTTACCCATGTTAATCTTTTATGTTATTTGTGTGCTATTAATGAACTACTTTTTTTTCGATTTTAGTTTAGAAAATCTGACCATTGGTTTTGGTACATTAGGGGTAATCTTGGGGGCAGCTTTTTTTATAGTTTATAAAAATTCGCTTGCCACCCATGTCACGCTTGCTGAACGAATATTTACCGTATTGGGTTGGCAAGATGTTACCAATATTAATTTAGGCAAAATAAGCAAGCAATATATTGCTAAATTAATTGCCCAAGGGAAATATGCAAAAGAATATAATAATAAAACAGATCCACATATTAGACCGCCTAAATCAGGAGATGGCTGGTATTTTTTTTATTACGATCCTGATGTGTTATGCAAAAAAGGCAAGCCACCCTTACGAGTTAAAAATAAAAAAAGAAAATAAGTTCATAAGGAATTCGATTATGCCTTACGCAAAATATGATGGCAAAGACCCTATCTATAAAGACAAAGAGCAGCTATTAAAAAAAACCGGTATTAGTATTACCGATCCAATCCTACCGCCCAAAAATTTGGTTAAATTAACTGGTACCCTATCCGAATTTAAAGGTCTATTTTGCTATGCACCACTTGGTGATGGTGCTTATTTAAGTGACGAGCAAAAACAAAAACACAACAACCAACTTAGAAAGGGTGCACTACTTGCTACTTTAAATGGTAATAGCATTGCTGCGCTGGCTGGCTTGGGGCATGCTAATGGTAATGACCGTAGTAATGATTTAGATGCTCAGTATATCACTGCCAAATTAAACGGCACCATCACGTTAAAAGGCTGGATCGGTTTTTATAAATTTAATGATGGCGATCAGGTCGAGGTGGTCGCCGAAAAGCACAATGACCATTACGAAGTGTACGCCATGCTTAAACCTAGTGAACAAATTATCTCACTTGTCCCTTTATGTTTTGCGGGGCGTAACCAAGCATTAAAACGCTATCATTTACCTTTTTTTATTATTTATGTTGTTTGCACCTTGCTCATGAACTATTTTTTTCTCGATTTTAGTTTAGAAAATCTGACCATTGGTTTTAGTACATTAGGGGTAATATTAGGGACAGCTTTTTTTATGGTTTATAGAAACTTTATAGCAACGAATGTTACCCTCGCCGAGCGAATTTTTACCGTGTTGGGTTGGCAAGATGTCACCAATATCAATTTAGTAAAAATAAGTAAACAATATATAGTTAGATTAATTGAACAAGGTAAATATTCAACTAAATATGATATTACCGATCAATATATTAGACCACCCAAACCTGGCGAAGGTTGGGGATTTTTTTACTACGATCCAGAGGTATTATGCAAAAAAAGCAGACCGCCTTTGCGTGTTAAAAATAAAAAAAGAAAAAAAAAGAAAATAAGTTCATAAGGAATTCGATTATGCCTTACGCAAAATATGATGGCAAAGACCCTATCTATAAAGACAAAGAGCAGCTATTAAAAAAAACCGGTATTAGTATTACTGATCCAATCTTACCGCCCAAAAATTTGGTGAAACTAACCGGCACCCTATCCGAGTTTAAAGGTCTATTTTGCTATGCACCACTTGCTGATGGTGCTTATTTAAGTGATGAGCAAAAACAAAAACACAACAACCAGCTTAGAAAGGGCGCACTACTTGCTACTTTAAATGGTAATAGCATTGCTGCGCTGGCTGGCTTAGGCCATGCCAATGGTAATGACCGTAGTAATTATGTGGATGCACAATATATTACCGCTAAATTAAATAGCACTATCATTTTAAAAGGCTGGCTCGGTTTTTATAAATTTAATGATGGCGATCAGGTCGAGGTAGTAGCCGAAAAGTACGCTGACCATTACGAAGTGTACGCCATGCTCAAACCCCGTGAACAAATTATCTCGCTTGTCCCTTTATGTTTTGCTGGGCGTAACCAAGCATTGAAGCTATATCGTTTGCCTATGTTTTTCTTTTATGTTATTTGCGTGCTATTAATGAACTACTTTTTTTTCGATTTTTCGTTGGAAAATCTGACCATTGGTTTTGGTTCATTAGGGGTAATATTCGGGGCTGCTTGCTTAATGGTAAATAAAAATTCAATTGCGACTCATATCAAACTCGCTGAGCGCATTTTTACCGTGTT
>NZ_JBIDFF010000042.1:0-10074 GCF_046635645.1 Gilliamella sp. BG2 | reverse complement strand
CCCAATCGCAATGGCAGACGGCTTACGTTTTGCGATTCGTGAAGGTGGTCGTACTGTTGGTGCGGGTGTTGTTGCTAGGGTTATTAAATAATCTAGTATTAGCTACCAATAGAAAGGGTATCAATAGATGCCCTTTCTTATCTAGTCTGTTTAGCAAAATGTTTTTGATAAAAGAGCATTTTGGAAAATAGATATTACTATAAATAACATAATTATGGGTTTTATATGCTAGTAAGTAACGAGAGTCAAGATTCAAATACTATTCTAGACAAATTTAAGTGGTGTTTAGTTTTAGTATTGATTGCATTTGTTGTTTGGGGAAATTTTTATTTTGCTGAACCAAATGATATATATCAACCTAATACAATCGTTCGGATTATTGCAGTTGTTGTAATTTCGTTATTAACGCTGTTAATTGCGATTACAACAAACATGGGTAAGTCATTTTTGTTATTTTTACAAGAATCTAGAAAAGAATTAAGAAAAGTTGTATGGCCAACACGTAAAGAAACAGCACAAACAACTTTACTTGTTGCAGCTATTACACTTTTTGTTGGTTTAGCGCTTTGGGGGATGGATACAGTATTCCGTTTAGTCATCTTTTATTTAACATCAATAGGGCGTTAATATGAGCGAAACACAACAAAAGCGATGGTATGTTATTCAAGCTTATTCTGGGTATGAAGCGAGGGTTGCACAATCATTACGTGAATACATCAAATTACATAATATGGAAGATGCATTTGGTGAAGTTTTAGTACCCACTGAAGAAGTTGTTGAAATGAAAAGTGGTCAACGCCGTAAAAGTGAACGTAAATTCTTTCCTGGTTATGTGCTAGTTGAAATGATGATGAATGATGCAACTTGGCATTTAGTAAAAAGTGTACCAAGAACAATGGGATTCATTGGTGGTACTTCGGATCGACCAGCGCCTATCAGCCAACGTGAAGTTGATGCTATCATGAATCGTTTACAACAAATAGGTGATAAACCACGCCCTAAAACACTATTTGAACCAGGCGAGCTTGTTCGTGTTAACGAAGGTCCATTTGCTGACTTTAATGGTGTAGTAGAAGAAGTTGATTACGAAAAAAGTCGCTTAAAAGTATCGGTTTCTATTTTTGGACGTTCAACGCCTGTAGAGCTAGATTTTAGTCAAGTTGAAAAGAGCTAATCTTTTGATATAGTTTTTCACTGAATTAGCTGTATCTTTTAGAAAACCACAAGAGTCTATCTTGTGGTTTTTGTTTTTATGAAAGAAATATAATGCCTTTCCAGAATTTGAGAATAATAGTTCTGTTTCTAATATATTTAATCAAAGTGAGTTGCCAAGGTAGATAAAACCACTATAGGATCATAATTTATTATTAATATAATACAGGCAATCTATTCTTTTTTAGATTTTTTTATTCTTTTACCCATATCAAAGTGATATCCCAACCAATAGTTAGGCCTACGTGCTTCGATTCCTATATTATTAACTATTAAAGCAACCATGACTAATAAAACTGAACCTATAAGTACTGGTGTTATCAAGAATGAATAGTCAGTAATTCCAGACATCATGATTAAAATAGGGTTTGCACCAGCTGGAGCGTGAACTACACGTAGTAACTGCATCAATGCGATAGATGTCCCAACTGCTAATGCTATCGGTATAATTCCATTACTAAATAAATTAATGAACAACACACCTATAAAAGACGAAATAAAATGCCCTCCTATAACACTTCTTGGTTGTGCTAATGGAGATTTAGGTGCAGCAAATAACAAGACGCATGTTGCACCAAATGGAGCCATAATTGCTAATGTATCTCCCCACTGAGTGATTACGAGCAAAGTTAAAATCCCTAAAGCACCCCCAATAAATCCTCTCAATATAGCTACTGCGTTAGGTTTAGGTGACATCACCTCTCCTCCTTTTAATTTTTCTAGCATAAATCTCTCCTGTTTGGTTAATGTGGGATTTTAATAAAACTAGTAAGTCTATTAAGTAAACCGTATCGTTTACTTAATGTATATTTATCAACTATAAAGGTCAAACATTATTTATAATTAACTATATTAGAGTTGTTGTGATAGAATCAAAAATATTCTAGCAATTACAAATAATAAAAAATGAAATTGAAGCCTGAAATTGTTGATATGATACTTGCTGCGGCTGAATCGCTGTTTAATGAATATGGTTATCATCCTGTTAGTTTAGAGCTTATTGCAGAAAATGCAGGTGTATCAAAAAGAACATTATATAAATATTTTGGTGACAAAAATGGGCTTGTAAGTAAAGTGTTACTTAGGCGGAATGATTGTTTTAAAAAATCACTTACAGATGTTATCGCTGTTTTTTCTGAAAAAAAAGACAAAATCAATGCAATTATTTCATGGCATATAAAATGGTTTAAGAATGATAATTACCGTGGTTGTATGTTTGTACGAGCCAAGTCTGAATATAACAATAAAAGCGAAGAAATATGCGCTATTGTTAGTGAACATAAAAAGTGGATTCAAGATAGGATTTTTGAATGTCTAGGAGGCACAAAGTCATGTGAACAAGCATCTTGCCTAATTATGTTAATACTTGAAGGTATGATATCTTGCACATCCGTTTTTGGTATTGAGGGATATGATTTTGAACAGGCAAAAATGTATATCTATGATATCGTCGATAACATTGGCGAGGATAACCTATGAATTTAAATAGCTGGCTTATAGACAATGGATAGCCATTACCTCAAGCCTATTAACCGAAATGATCAATTTAATCTAAGTTAAACGATTCCAATTGTTGTTGTAATTCTAACCATTGTAGTTCTGTTTCTTCTAATTGATTTTTAAGTTGGCTTTGCTCTAGTAACAAAGTTGTAAGTTCGTTTTTTTTGCTCGCATCATAGATTGCAGGATCAGACAGTTGTTCTTCAATTTGCTTTAATTGATGGGTTAATTTATCAAGCATCTGTTCTTCTTTTTGTAACTGTTTTTTTATTGGCTGCATTTGTGCACGTAATTCAGCTTGTTTACGTTTTTGCTCTTTACGATCTTGAGCTGATATATTACTTGTATTTTCTTTTTTGGGTGAATTTATTTCGTCATTTGATTGGTTATCATCTTTTTGTGCTTCGGCTAACCATTTTTGATAATCATCAAGATCGCCGTCAAATGGTTCAACTTTATGATCATGGACTAAATAGAATTCATCGGTGGTCGAACGCAACAAATGGCGATCATGTGACACCACAACTAATGCACCATCAAAATCAATTAGCGCTTCAGTCAATGCTTGTCGCATATCTAAATCTAGGTGGTTAGTTGGTTCGTCTAATAAAAGAAGATTTGGTTTTTGCCATACAATTAAAGCCAAAACAAGTCGCGCCTTTTCACCACCCGAGAAAGTTTTAACTGGCTCGGTGACTTTGTCGCCTTGAAAATCAAATCCACCTAAATAATTACGTAGTTCTTGCTCTGTATTTTTCGATTCAGCAAGTTGCGTTAAATGCCAAAGTGGTGACTCATCGGGGCGTAGATATTCTAATTGATGTTGAGCAAAATAGCCTAATTGAACACCTTTAGCGAGATTAATATGGCCTTCTTTAGGTGCAAGTTCACCAGCTAGCAATTTAATCAGTGTTGATTTACCTGCACCATTGCGTCCTAATAAGCCAATGCGTGAACCAGGGACTAAATTAAGCTTAATTTTTTCTAGTATAATTTTATCATCATAACCCGCTACGACTTTGTCCATCATTAACAAAGGGCTTGGTAAGAATTCTGATGGTTTAAAATTAAAATGAAATGGATTATCGACATGCGCAGGTGCAATTAGTTCCATTCTTTCTAGCATTTTTATACGGCTTTGCGCCTGTTTAGCTTTTGTTGCTTTGGCTCTAAATCGATCAATATAATTTTGTAAGTGTGCAACTTTAAGTTGTTGGCTTTCATAGAGAGATTGTTGTTGTGCTAACTTTGTAGATCGCTGAATCTCAAATGAAGAGTAGTTACCAGTGTATTCAAATAAACTTTTTTGTTCAATATGAATAATTTTATTGACTAAAGGATCTAAAAAATCACGATCGTGAGAAATTAAAATTAAAGTTCCTTGATAGTTGCTTAGCCATTTTTCAAGCCAAATGACAGCATCTAAATCAAGGTGATTGGTTGGTTCATCAAGCAATAATAAATCAGAACGACACATTAACGCTTGTGCCAAATTCAATCGCATTCGCCAACCACCAGAATAGGATTTAACGGGTGACATTAATTGCTCATTAGAAAAACCAAGACCATGTAATAATGTTGCAGCTCGTGCACGAATTGTCCATGCATCTATGGTATCAAGCTTTTCATGAATGACCGCAATTTGTTGACCATTATTTTGCTCATTGGCAATATTTAACTGCTTTTCTAATTGACGATATTCACGATCGCCATCAATCGCATATTCAATCGCAGGAATATCCAAGGCTGGTGTTTCTTGATTAACCCAAGCCAGTTGCCAGTGAGATGGAACACTCAATGTGCCTGCATCAGCTTGGATTTCACCTTTAATTAGCGAAAAAAGGGTGGATTTTCCGCAGCCATTTTTACCCACTAACCCCACTTTTTGTTGAGGATTAATGGTTGCTGATGCATTATCTAATAGCAGGTTAACGCCACGGCGCACTTGGATCGAATCAAAAACTATCATGATATTTATGTCTATTATTCAAAATAAAGTAGGTTAATAAAAATTGTTTTAATCATCTAAAATCAGGAACGTTATAAAACAATCAATTTAAAAAAAAAAGCCCTTTGTTGAAACGAAAAGGGCTTAAATTTAATTATTCGTAGACCTATTTTTTAATTGCTGATAAAGCACGACGGATAAAGAACGTACATATACCAACAAAAACAAAAAGCCCTAAAAGTTGCGGTAACATACCTAAATCGAACGGTATTGCGAGTGGAGCATCATTTCCGCCATTGGTGATACTAATCACAATTACAATAGCCAATAACACGCCAACTAAGCTCTCACCAACAATCAGGCCCGATGCAATTAGCGCCGCTTTACGATCAACTTTTTTGTATTGTTCTTCTGGATCTAAATTTTGCGCTTGGGCTTTTTTGTACGCATTACGTTTAATTATCCATGATAAAAAAGTACCAATAATAATTGGTGTTGTAATGCTTGGCGGTAAATAAATGCCTAACCCAACAGCAAGAGCTGGTATGCGAAAATTAGATTTATTTTGGGCAAGAATTAAATCAACAATAATAATAGCAGCACCTAAAGCAAGTCCTATTAAAATCATCGTCCAGTCAAGTTGATGAGCAAAAATTCCCTTAGCAATTGTTGTCATCAATGTTGCTTGTGGTGCAGCTAAAACTTGGCTTACATCCATATCTTGGCGAGGTAAAGCACCAGTAAAGCCATAAGCGTTATATAAAATCTCTAAAATAGGCGCAATAACAATTGCACCAACAACACAGCCAAGTAATAATGCGACTTGTTGTTTCCAAGGGGTAGCATGAACCAAATGACCTGTTTTTAGGTCTTGTAAATTATCATTTGAAATACAAGCGATCGCCAATACAGCACTGGTTGTAAAGAGCGCAAGTGCGGTTGCAAAATTAGAACCTTCAATAGAAGATAGCATACCATTAGCTTCGCCTAAACCTAATAAGATCAATGAAATGACTACCACAGCAACAATTGCTATTCCTGATATTGGGCTTGCTGATGAGCCAACAAGTCCAGCCATATAACCACAAGCGGCAGCCACTAAAAAACCCATAATAAAAGCAAATAATACAGCGCAAAAAACTAATGTCCAAGCGACGCCTGCTGATAACCCACTATTGTCAATGAAGCTATAAAAAGTCACTAACAAAATAGCTAACATACTGCCCATAATGACTAAAATAGTTTTAGGTGATAAATCCCGCTCGGTTGATGCAATATCACTGTCAGACGCATCTGAACGCATACTTTTAAACGAGATTTTTAACCCTTCGGCCATCGGTTTGATTAACGTGAGTAATGTCCAAACGGCTGCAATTGCGATTACCCCTGCACCAATAAAACGAATATCTTTTGCCCAAAATCCCATAGCAACTTCAGATAACGGTTGACTAGTATCATAATCGGTAATTGCACTTAAAATTGGAACGCCAAATACCCAACCAATAATAGTACCAATTAAAATAGCAATTCCAGACATAATTCCGATTAAATAACCAGCACTAAGTAAAGCTAATGAGAACCCTATAGGCAGTTGAAAAATAGACTTACCAGCAGTAAACCAATAAGCAGTGCTTTCTGATAACGCACGAAAACCATTAGTAAAAAGGCTAACAATGGATGCAATCACGCCACCAAATAAAATATCTTTTAGCCCATCATTAGCTTCATTATTATCGGTTTTAGAGCCAGCTTTTAAAATTTCAGCGGCAGCCACACCTTCAGGATAAGGTAAATTACTTTTAACGACCATTACATGACGTAAAGGAATTGAAAATAAAACCCCAAGCATTCCGCCTGCGGCACATATTGCAAAGGTTAGCCAAAAAGGAAAGTGTTGCCAATAACCAATCATTAACAACCCTGGTAGCACAAAAATAATTGAAGATAAAGTGCCAGCTGCTGATGCCTGAGTTTGCACCATATTATTCTCTAAAATAGTTGAACCTGAAAACAGTTTCAATACAGCCATTGAAATTACTGCAGCAGGGATTGCTGACGAAAAAGTTAATCCAACTTTTAAGCCAAGATAAACATTCGATGCAGTAAAAATAACAGTAATAAGAGCGCCGAGAATGGTACCTCTTAAAGTAAGCTCGCGTAAATTATTCATATTGTTTAATAACGTTAAATTAATAAGCAGGTATTATATACTTAATTCACATTTATCGGCTAGAAGTTCCGTCTTTAAGGCTATTTTTACAATTTATATTATTATTTTTGGTGAAATAATTATCAATAATAGCAAAATATATAAGCGCCAATGTTTAAAAGAGTAACCGTTTTGCTATGAAACCATTTACAATAGTTCAATCAATGATTGATTTATGAGAGATATTTTGAACGCATTACAACGCTTACAAGCCATAACCAAACAACTTCGTGATCCTGTTAATGGTTGTCAATGGGATCGGCAACAAACTTTTGCATCACTAAAATCGTATACTTTAGAAGAAACCTATGAAGTTTTAGATGCAATTGATAAACAAGACATGGATGAGCTAAAAAAAGAACTTGGTGATCTACTATTTCACATTGTCTTTTATGCTGATTTAGCCCAAGAACAAGGAAGCTTTAATTTTGATGAGATTTGTTTATCGGTTGTAGATAAATTAGTTTATCGTCATCCTCATATTTTTACTGAAAAAAAGAATGAAAAAACTAACTGGGAACAACTTAAACAAAAAGAACGAGACCAAAAAGCGCAATATTCATTGCTTGACGATATACCCCAAGCAATACCAGCGTTAATGCAAGCAGAAAAAATTCAAAAGCGTTGTGCCTCGGTTGGTTTTGATTGGCATGATATAAAAACTGTGCTTGATAAAGTAAAAGAAGAAATTGGTGAAGTCGAGCAAGAATTAGAACGCACTAAACAAGATCCACAAAAAATTGAGGAAGAACTTGGTGATTTATTGTTTGCGACTGTCAATTTAGCTAGACATTTAAAGGTTAAATCAGAACTCTGTTTACAGCAAGCCAATAAAAAATTTACCCGACGATTTCAACAAGTAGAATCGATACTCAAACAAAAAAACTTATCTTTAATTGATGCAACGCTTGAACAAATGGAAGACGCGTGGCAAAGTGTTAAGCAATTAGAACAGATTAAACTCAATAGCGAAGTGAATAAAAATGACTGAACAAAAAAATGAATTATATCAAGAGATCGAAGCATGGGCACAAAATGCGATATTAAATAGTCCAAAATGGAGCATTAATCAGCTCGATTACTCTGAAAAAAGTATTACGGTTGTTGAAATGATCATCAGTGAACTGGCTGAAAAAAACTTTAGCATTCCAGAAGAACAACTCAACATGATATCGCAAGAATACGGATGTTATTTGTTGCTCACCGCCCATAAAATATACGGAGGTGAGTTTTATTGGAACGAAGAATTTCAACAACCCATGTTAATTTGCTGTGAACCTGATGCCATGATAGTCCTCATGACATGGAACAAAGTAAAAGGACGATTAGTAGGGGATAAAGCCGATCATATTGCTTATTTCTTAGATGAATTTGGCAAAGCTACTTTTCAACCCGAAAAAGGCACTCATGTGGTTTATTTGTAATAAAAATAATCATTCTTAAAATTCTTTACCAATAAAACTAAGCAAGTAGATAAATATTAACAAACTTTATATTATTGAATTAGATGGAGATTGAAAGTGAATTACAAACTTTATATAGGTAATAAAAACTATTCAACGTGGTCTATGCGCCCTTGGGTTGTAATGAAACACTTTGGTATTCCTTTTGATGAAAAGTTTGTTAGATTTGATAACCTTGACGATAAATCTGCTTTTAAAGCAACAATATCCTCAATATCGAAATATGGTACAGTACCAATTTTAGTTGATAATGATGTGGTGATATCTGATTCTTTGGCTATTTGTGAATACTTGGCTGAAAAACATCCCAACTTAGCTTTATGGCCGATAGATACTAAAAAAAGGGCTAATGCTCGCAGTTTAGTGGCTAAAATGCATTCAGGATTTTCTGCTATTAGAAAACATTTACCAATGAATATTGAAGCTGAGTTTTTCGAAATTGGGCAAATTATTTTACGTGATCATGCTGATGTCAAAAATGAAATTTCTCTTGTTGATGAATTATTATCTTCTTTCTTAAATTTTAATTTACCTCAATCTAACTACTTATTTGGTGAATTTACTATTGCTGATGCTTTCTATGCACCAATGTGTTTAAGGCTAAAAAATTTCGGTATCAAAACATCGGCAACGTTAACCAACTACATTAACACTATTTGTCAAACTCATAGTGTTAAAGAATGGATAAGTGAGGCAATGCAAGAAAAAGATTTTATTGTGGTGGATGAACCTTATCGTCTACACCGTTAATTAACAAATTCTAAGATATTTTTAAATTACTCGTGTGATAGCCTCGAATCTTTGAGGCTAAACAGATACTTTGTACACTAAAAGCAACGTTATTACTGTCTAAATAACTTAATTATTCATAAATAGTTGTTAATCGAGAAAATCTTGTTCTTAATGAAATATAATCTTTTGAAAAATAATTAAATTTAATTTCTATCTCTTGGTTTATTAATTTAAATTTCATAATAACATAAGGATGAAAATCAAATTTAGCAGAGAATAAATCATCATAATTAAGCCTTGATACAATTTTATTTGTATCTTTATCTGTAAAGCAGATTTGTTTGTTCATTCGATCAAAATACATAAAATTTTTGTAAGTTTTATCGCAATAAAAATTTGAACGCACAAACTCATCCTTAAACTCATTTTTAAAAATTGTAATATGTTTATTAATAATAATATTTGTGTATTTAATAAATACCAGATAGTAAGCTAAAACGCCAATAATGATAAATATGAGTCCAATATAATAATTTTTGAATAAAAAACTGCAAAAAGAAAAGGCCCCCAAAAGTGGCAAACATCCGCCAGCAATAAATCTTGTAATTGAAAATAACACCTATACCTCCTTTGTATTATGTGTAAATTATATTTTGAAAAAGATATTCAATATAATCAAGCTTTAATTCCTATAGTTAAACGTATAACAGCCTGAACATTTTTATTTTTTTAATGCTTCTTAAGCTTAGTAGGGTTTAGAACATTTTGGCCTTTTACGCAAGTTAATAATATCAGTGATATTGTCCAAATTAGGTTATTTTTATGCAAAATTTCATAATGCCTAGCGACACCTCCCTGATTGAAATACTAAACAGTTTTAGTTATCGACAGTCGATAATGTGCAAAAAATTCCCTATCCCTAAAGTTGAATTATTTTCATCTTTACATTTCTTTACAAAAAAGTCCGCCAAAAAACTAGCCAACAATTTTTAAAATGGTTATACTTTTAT
>NZ_JBIDFF010000041.1:0-10998 GCF_046635645.1 Gilliamella sp. BG2 | reverse complement strand
TCACTGGCATTTATGTTAATGTGGCTGCCAATGTATTGTTGAGTAATTTATGTACAGCAAAGATCAACAGCCCCTAACAAATAATAATGATTATCATTAGATGCATAAGTAAAATATGGTACTAAAAACATTAAAATACATCCAAACAAGAAATTTTTCATTTTTCCACTCCTAATTTATTGAGGTTCTTCCCCAAATGAATTTCGATATCCCTGCTTTAAAAGCTCCAGTGGATCTAATAAATCTTTGCGTCTTTCATAAGGTTTATTCGCTTTATTACTTAATGGCTTTTTCAAATTTAACCCACTTTCACCTGAATAATATTCTAAATGCAACATGTAAATAATTTTTCCGGATAAGACCATTAATGGAGTATCGTCATCATTTAGTAACTTACCTGTTTTTGCAAGTACAGTACCTTGCTCAACAGAATCGCCAACTTTGAGGTTTTTAATACTTGACTTATTTACTTCACCATAGCGAATAATAAATTCTCGTCCACTATTGGTATGATGCTTGATCGTTATCTGATGAGTTTTACAATAAAAATCTCTAATATCTAATACAACACCATCACATATTGCAACAATTTCTGCGTTAGGTTCAGTATATAGATCTCGTCCCGCATGTTTCCTTTTACCACCACTACGATTCGATCCAAACATTGTTTGATTATCATTTTTAGTCCAATTAAATCTTTTACCAAATTGCATATCAAAATTGTTTATTGGTTTTACTTTTAATGGGAAAATAATTTCAGTACTTCTAATATTAAAATAATCCACCATCGCTACCGGATAAATAAACCACGCCTTGCCGTCAGTTGATAGATTGGATAGTTTCGGTGTATTAGTATTCGCATCGCTTTGTCCTGTGCTAGTTGTTTGATTTTGGGCTTGTGCCTGTGTCACTTGTTTCCACCACAGTGACGGTTTAATGCGCTGTGCTTTTTCTAGTTGCCAGTTTGATTTGACATGTTCATGCGCTTCGTCCACCACGTCTAAGGCAAAATCACGGAGGTAAGGCTCGGTGATGCCAAGCTCATCTAATCCCGCTTCAATAAGTGCTTTTTGTTGTTTTTCTTCTTCAAATAATTGGACTATCTGTTTCCATTTACTTAAATCCGCATAACATTCACTTTCATAATCAACTAATAATAAAAAATTAAATGTTTCGGTGAAAATGTCAGCTTTTTTCGTTATTCCGTTAAAATGTTTAGTTCAAATATAGCCACATTAATAACCTCGTTAGGAAAGCAGCTGTTTTTATTTTTCTACTTTAATAAATTTTCCTTTATTATTAATGATATAATTTGTTTTATCTAATAATTTAGGTAAGTTATTATCTCGATATTCAACCTTATTAAGAGTAACAAGGTAATTCTTATCAATAGCATATTCAATCAAAGTTACTCCTTCTTCCATCTCATAATTTTCGCCTATTTCTAATCTATCAATAATATTTAAATCATCTGATAAGCTGATTAATGATAATTTAGGATAACCAGCAATGGAATATGAAGATAATAATATCAATTTTGTTTCTTTGTCTGTTTTTAATTTTATTGCTTCCAAATTACCATCATCTATCATCCCTTTTAAAAAATAATTAAATTCATCGGGCATGGACAAAAAACCATCTTTTTCATCTGGGGGAAAGTAGCGATTGGCTAATGGTAGATTAGCTGTATTGAATTTGTTATATAAATCCGAAAAATCATGATGTATTTTTTGTTTATCTTTAAAGGTTAAAATAAATTCGTCATTACTAAATAAAAAGAGATAATCAGACATAAGTGCCAAAGATTGGTTTAAATTATACTGTTGTGGCAAAGTCATAAATTTAAAATATTGTTTTTTTTGTTTATTATCAGTTAAATTTAAACGTTCTAATTCTTCTTGCAATAAGCTATGAACATTTGGTGATAATTTTTCTTTTGTTTCTCGTACTTCAATCACATTATGTTCGTCAATTATTAGTTTATTATTTGAACTTTTAACTGATATATTTTTTGTTCCTTCAAGTAGTGCCAGTAATTTTTCGATTTGAATTGAATGATCTGATAAATAAGTGATATCAACTAATTGCCATTTTATCTCATTAGCATTTGTCATTAATGGAAAAAAACAATACAAACATACAAAGATAAATCTAGTTGTAATTTTTAACATTATTAACCTCTTTTATAATTTATTTAGGTTATTTATTAATAAGTGTAATTAATTTTTCTTTATTTAAAGTAGTAGCATCAGTACAAAAATATTCATCTAATAAATATTGTTTTTCAAATGATCTAACATCCATATGAATCCAACTATAAGTATATCCAATTATAGGTTTGTCATTGGCATCCAAGCCTATTGGTTCTGTTGTAAAAAGGTTCTTTTCCTTCCAATTATCTTGTGCGTTAAGATAAGTCTTAAAAAAGTTATCACGAATATATAGTAAAGGTGCAATATTATTTTTATTTAGTCCTCCGATAGCCCATGTACCTTTATAAAATTGAATATCTAATGCTTTTCCTCTGTGATTAGCTGTTTTTCCATCTGTGTGGGAATGACAGCGATAACCAGATGAAATTAATCTAAATTTATAAACATCTTGTCTAGCTAAATAAAAGTTTAATGCACAAAGACCAAATAATAATGATCTGTGTATACCAGGAAATTCATAAGTATTATATCGTTCTGGTGAAGTATTTGTTCCTAAACCATTACCAAATCCACTACATTTTTTAGGGGAACATTTACATTTAAGTTGTAGCCAAATTGTATTATTGATTGCATATTCCTCCTGAAATTCATCAATCGCTTTTATTACATTCATATCCACTACGCCCGTTTCGTCGACTTGCATATAATCACGTTGAAACTGTTTGATCATATTTTCGGTTCTTTCGGTAAATTCATCTGTTGGCACATTGCCACCAAATCCAGCAAGTCTGATATTAATTTCCCGAATAATGTCATCTTTATCCCCCTTTTTGAAAAGGACAGTGTTTCCTGAAAAATAATCCACCATCGCCACAGGATGAATAAACCATGCTTTGCCGTCAGTTGATAGATTGGTCAGTTTAGGGGTATTGGCATCGCTTTGTTCTGTGCTAGTTGTTTGATTTTGAGCTTGAGCTTGCGCCTGTGCTTGTGCCACTTGTTGCCACCACAGTGACGGTTTAATGCGTTGCTCTTTTTCTAGTTGCCAGTTTGATTTGACATGTTTATGCGCTTCGTCCACCACGTCTAAGGCAAAATCACGTAGGTAAGGCTCGGTGATGCCTAGCTCATCTAATCCCGCTTCAATAAGCTCTTTTTGTTGTTGCTTTTCTTCTTCAAATAAGTCATCAATTTCGTTCCATTTGCTTAACGCTTCATCGGCATACCATTCACTTTCATATTTTACCAGTAAATGCCCTATCAACTCCGCCGTCCAACTTGTTCGTAACGCCGCTTTGAATTGTTCTTTGGTAAATGGATTCTTATTATTTATTTCTAATAATTGTAAAAACTCTTTGACTTTATTTTTTCCCTTATCTGGTAGAAATTTCCATAAATAATGATTATAGCCAGATTGCGCTAAGATTCGTAGTACCGTTAACATCGCTTCTGTACAATCTTCAATATCTAGCCTTGTACTTCGGTTTGTACTAAGTTTCTTTGTTAATTCACTTGTTGTTGCTTTTTCTTCTATCGTTTCAAACCCAGGCCAGTGCCATGGACTACGCCGTTTGATATGCGCTTGTGCATTGTCTTTTATATTCACCCAACCTTGTATTGGTAGCATTTGCTCATCAAGTGCCGTCACTTGTGCCCAGGTTGTGTTTTCATCCTCTATCGCTATCAAGCCGTCATTTTCTAATGAAATGAGGGACACGGTTCTAGGATAACATACCGTATTACGTTTCTTTTCTTGAGGCGAAAGGCTGTTATCTAATGATAACGGAAAATCACGCCAATAACTTACGCTTGAATTGAGTTGCCCATCTTCGCCATTAAGGTGTAAGACTTTACTGGCGGCTATCCAGTACGGCTTGTTTTCAATCATAAAGCGAATAGTATAAAAACCCTCATCATTTACAGGCTCAGAATCTGCACTCGATAACGTAACATTTAGCACAAACCATAAATAATTCGCCAATTATCCGAAGATTTTTTCATCAACTATGACTGATGACGTAATAAAATTCAGGAATGATAAAAATAAAATGTATTTAATTATTGTTGGTTTTTTCTTTAAGGTATCCATCTTGATTTAAATAATAATGCTTAATTGTTAAATTATTATCATATTCTGTTGTAACGGTAATGATAAAATCCTTTGAGATAGTAAAATATGTTTTTTCAATTAGATTTTCATTATTTCCTGGTTCGTACCATTCACCTTCAACGTATAAATCTGATCGTATTTGATTATCTTTTATTGTCAATAAATAAAGTCTGTAAGGAAAATCACCACAATCCTGTGGTACCAAAATCATATTAATGTCATTTTTTGATGGTAGAGGTATATAACGAAAATCTATTTCACAATTCCATGATGCCAAATCTTTAATCTTACAATTTTCATTACTGGTTAAATTATATTGTTTATTTTTATGTGCTTTATTTAATGGTAAAGTATCTGTGCTTTTTTCAAAACAGGGATTTTTATTATTTTGTTGAATAGGGGGTTCTTGTGCATATGCAAAAAAAGGAATTACACAGAATACTAAATAAATTATATAGTTATTTATCATAATATATCCTAAAATTATTTATTAGCTATTTTTGCAATAATGAGCCAATGGCTTACCATTTAACGTTTCAGAATCTTTACAAAAATATTCATCTTTTAAATAAATTTGATCAAACTGTCTTACATCATAATGTACCCAACTCGTTGCTCCTTTTCTAGCTGATTCTAAATTAAACATATTTTCTTGACCGGCTAGCCAATCCCATTTTGCTCCTAAATATTTATTAAAAATATCTTTCCTCAACTTATTCATATCGTCGCATGATCTTGTCCTGACACCATTTTTATTAAAATGTATATCTAAAGCTTTTCCTTTATGGTTTGTAGTTCGTCTATTTGTTTGAAGATTTCGATCATAACACCTATATCCTGATGAAATTTTTCTAAAACTATAAACTGAATTTTCTTTTTGTAAGTAAAATATTACGGCTTTTAATGCCCATAATAATGATCTGTGTATACCAGGATACTCATACCTATGAGTTGCTTCTAATTTTACACCGTAGTACATATCTTTATGTCTACTTTTACCAAATCCATCACACAATCCACAGGGACAAAACATTTGTTCGTCATCAGTAGGAGGTTTTTTTACCCATTCATTGCTTGGTAAATCATATTTAACAGAAAACTCATCTATAGCCTTTATCACATTCATATCCACAACGCCCGTTTCCTCGACTTGCATATAATCACGTTGAAACTGTTTGATCATATTTTCGGTTCTTTCGGTAAATTCATCTGTTGGCACATTGCCACCAAATCCAGCAAGTCTGATATTAATTTCCCGAATAATTTCATCTTTATCCCCCTTTTTGAAAAGGACAGTGTTTCCTGAAAAATAATCCACCATCGCCACAGGATGAATAAACCATGCCTTGCCGTCAGTTGATAGATTGGTCAGTTTAGGGGTATTGGCATCGCTTTGTTCTGTGCTAGTTGTTTGATTTTGAGCTTGAGCTTGCGCCTGTGCTTGTGCCACTTGTTGCCACCACAGTGATGGTTTAATGCGTTGTGCTTTTTCTAGTTGCCAGTTTGATTTGACATGTTTATGCGCTTCGTCCACCACGTCTAAGGCAAAATCACGTAGGTAAGGCTCGGTGATGCCTAGCTCATCTAATCCCGCTTCAATAAGCTCTTTTTGTTGTTGCTTTTCTTCTTCAAATAAGTCATCAATTTCGTTCCATTTGCTTAACGCTTCATCGGCATACCATTCACTTTCATATTTTACCAGTAAATGCCCTATCAGCTCCGCTGTCCAGCTTCGGCGTAATCCTTCCTTTAAATCTCTATCCGTAAAAGTCGGTGGCGGTAGGTTCTTTTTCCGTTGTGTTGAATATATCAGTGTCCCTGTCAAAATTTGGTGTAGCGCTCTCATCGCTGGCGTGTAATCGGCTAAATCCAATTTAGCTACTTTATTCTTGCCAACCTTATCTGATAATTCACCTACCGTGGCTTTTTCTTCTATCGTTTCAAAACCAGACCAGAGCCAAGGGCTAACAACTTTTATATGCTCTTACATATTTTCTTCTATATTCCCCCAACCTTGTATCAGCAGACTTTACTTATTATCTCCGAGTAACCTTAATCCACTAAAAACTACCATTTTGTATCATTTTTTAATCTGGCGAAAGTTTGGTTATTAATTTTGTTCTATTTCCTTGATTAACAAATGTGTAATAAGTCTCTCCACCATCGAAATATTGGGCAATCTCTAGCTTATTTTTCCCTTTCCATTTATATTCAACTTCAACTCTCATATAATCATCTTCGTAAATATCCGAAAAATCTTCCCCCTGTTTGATTTTTTTTCTAAATAAATTTGAAGGATCAAAACTCATTGCTTCATATACATCCAATATTGTCATGTTTTGATAATAACAAATATCAGTAATATCCATGTCAACTCGTTTAGTTTCAAGGCATTTAACATTATTATGATAATTATTGATATTATTTTCTTGTTCTTCTGATAAACGCTTAAAAAAAATCAATTCATTTTCGTAAGGTATCATTAGATTATTATTATCAAGTAAAATAATATTCATATGATCACTGCTATTACAAATATTTGATGAACTATTTCTATCATTAGTATAAACTTTGATAAAATTTCTGAAGGTTAAATGATGTTTTCTTAACTCATTATCATAATCTTTAAAAAAATCACTTTGATTTAATTGCTTATTGATATCTTCCCAACTTTCTTTCATTTGTTTAAAATCGCATCCCCAAAGAACTATTTTATCTTGATTCAAAAAAATCAGATTATCTAATTTTGTAACTAATAACTTGCCTTCTTTTGTTTGTAGAAGTTGCTCACTTAAATTATCCTTCATCAACATATAATAATTATTTTTAGCCAAATTAATATCTGATGCATAAGCGACATAAGGCAATAAAATTATAAATAAATTTATATACAAAAATTTTAACATTTTACTCCTCCAAATTATTGAGGTTCAGATGAAAATGAATTACGGTATCCTTCTTTTAATAATTCTAGAGGGTCTAATAAATCTGCACGCCTCTGGTATGGCAAGTTTGCTCTATTAGTTAATGGATTTTTTAAATCTAAACCGTTTTCACCTGAATAATATTCTAAATGCAACATATAAATAACGTGACCATCAATAGTTAATAATGGTCTATATTTTTTCGTTTGTTTAGAATTAATTTTAATTTCAATGGTATGGCCACTTTTTTCACCAACTTTGAGTTCTTTTAATAATAATCCTGTTTTTGCAAGTACAGTACCTTGCTTAACAACATCGCCAACTTTAACATTAATACTTTTATGATCTACCTCGCCATAACGAATAATAAATTGACGTCCATTACTCGTTTTATGTTTTATTGTTATTTGATCGGTTTCTGAATAAAATCCACTAATTTGTAGTACAACACCATCACATATTGCAACAATTTCTGCGTTAGGTTCAGTATATAGATCTCGTCCCGCATGTTTCCTTTTACCACCACTACGATTCGATCCAAACATTGTTTGATTATTATTTTTAGTCCAATTAAATCTTTTACCAAATTGCATATCAAAATTGTTTATTGGTTTTACTTTTAATGGGAAAATAATTTCAGTACTTCTAATATTAAAATAATCCACCATCGCCACCGGATGAATAAACCAAGCCTTGCCGTCTGCGGATAGATTGGATAGTTTTGGTGTATTAGTATTCGCATTGCTTTGTTCTGTGCTGGTTGTTTGATTTTGATTTTGAGCTTGCGCCTGTGCCACTTGTTTCCACCACAGTGATGGTTTAATGCGTTGTGCTTTTTCTATTTTCCAGTTTGTTTGGATGTATTTAAATGCTTCATCCACCATTTTTAAAGCAAAATCACGGAGGTAAGGCTCGGTGATACCAAGCTCATCTAATCCCGCTTCAATAAGTGCTTTTTGTTGTTGTTTTTCTTCTTCAAATAAGTCATCAATTTCATTCCATTTGCTTAACGCTTCATCGGCATACCATTCGCTTTCATATTTCACCAGTAAATGCCCTATCAGCTCCGCTGTCCAGCTTCTGCGTAATCCTTCTTTTAAATCCTTATCCGTAAAAGTCGGCGGCGGTAGGTTCTTTTTCCGTTGTGTTGAATATATCAGTGTCCCTGTCAAAATTTGGTGTAGCGCTCTCATCGCTGGCGTGTAATCGGCTAAATCCAATTTAGCTACTTTATTCTTGCCAACCTTATCTGATAATTCACCTACTGTGGCTTTTTCTTCTATCGTGTCAAACCCAGGCCAGTGCCATGGACTACGCCGTTTGATATGCGCTTGTGCATTGTCTTTTATATTCACCCAACCATGTATCGGTAGCATTTGCTCATCAAGTGCCGTCACTTGGGCCCATTTTGTGTTTTCATCCTCTATCGCTATCAAGCCGTCATTCTCTAATGAAATTAGGGACACGGTACGAGGGAAACATACCGTATTACGTTTCCTTTCTTGAGGAGAAAGGCTGTTATCTAATGATAACGGAAAATCACGCCAATAACTTACGCTTGAATTGAGTTGCCCATCTTCGCCATTAAGGTGTAAGACTTTACTGGCGGCTATCCAGTACGGCTTGTTTTCAATCATAAAGCGAATAGTGAAAAAATCATCATCATGCGCAGGTTCAGAATCTGCACTCGGCGAAGTCGTATTTTGTCCCTTTCCGCCAGCAATTAACTCAACTTTATCGGGTATATCTGCCTCGGTTAATTCTGGGTACTTCTGCATTACATACTTTTTCTCACTTGTGGTTAAGGTGTACGGTTGCGGTGACGAGCTTTTTGCCTGTATCTTTCCATTAATGCCATTAATCACCTTGCCAATCTCAGTGTCGAATAACGGCTGCTCGGTTGAAGCATGAAAAAATCTTGAGGGAAGATTGACGGTATAGACCGGTTTGATTTTAATATAGTAGCTCTCGGTAGTGTCGGTAAAATGAATCGCCACCTCAGAGCTTAACCAACCTGCTGGTTTAGCGGCTTGAACTAATTGCGCCTCTTTTTCAACTAATATGATAGTCTTTTCACTTTCAGGCAACTTGTCCGCTAAGGCTCGGGTTTTAGTGATAAACGCAGGCAAATCATCACAGGTCAATAATTCAATATGTGCCATTTGCGGTAATTGATTGTCTAACGCCCGTTTCATGTTCGATAACGGCGCTTCTTTAGGCTCGTCAAAACGTTGGGATTGGCTGACATTATGGCCGATATAACCTATAAAGTCGCCTTTATTAATTGGTACAGGCGTTTTTAATACCACGACTTTATCTAATTTTTCAGGTTTAAGCTGGGTAATTATCAGTGAGGTTAATTTGACATACCCCTTATGTGGCGCATCATTCCCGCCATTTTCAGCAACCAATACCGCCGGCACATCACAATTATCAATTTTACGGATTTTAGCATAACCATTTTCTTGTCCATCCAATTCAAACGTTGCCGTTTGAGGTAAATACGTTAACTTTTGAGTTTCATTAGCAGCGCCATAAACAGCAAGGCCTTTTACTTCAACTTCGGGGTCGCCAACTTTTTTATTATCTTCCTTGCAGATTTCATAGTCTTTATTAGCTTCCGCTGTCTTTCCTGTCGGTCTGTCGGCGGCTGTGGCGCCAATATCTTTATGCCAAACATAACCAGTAATATTGCCCAATTCAGTTTGAAACCCATTTGGCGTTACCACCGTGCCGGTGGTTATTGACACAATTTTATACCAACCAGGCTTACCCTCTTTTTGTTCACCTAAACGAACTTTACTACTCTTTAGTAATAAGCCAACAACTTTTGTACCACTTCCTTTTTCCCGTATCACGCTACCCGCAATGGTTTCTGTTTTTTTTTCATCAACTTTTCCTGCTCCCACTTGCCAATAACAAGGATAATCAACCTGACTACTATTTTCCTGAATTTTTTGCTGATAACCATACCAATCTAGCTGATGCATATATAAACTGTATAAGGTTATTGAGGGTGGCGTGTCGGTTGAGTCTGTAATTTTTGGCATTTGTAACAGGTGTCTAACTAAGGTAAATCCCGTTGAGAAATACGCCACTTTTTGCTGTTCTTTATAAGGCGTTTTTAGCTCAACATTGTCCAGATAGACTATTTTATGGTAAATATCATCGACTCGATAAGCAACCACTTCGCCATGAGCCATACAACGCAATTTACCGTCATTATCAACTTTCTTTAGTACCCCTTCATCAATATGGAACCCCCCATGCCATATCCCATTTTCACCAAATGGATAAAAGCCACTACTTGCTTCTGCTAACGCTTTATAATAAGCGTCTTGGCTGAGTTGTTTTTCACCCACGGGAAAGTTGAAATTATCGATTTTTTTTATGGTCATGTTTATTACCTTATTCCTTATGCCGAAAAGCCTTTCGAGTTAAACGATACATGTTTTTTTAATAAGACTTCGAGCTCTTTATTCTTGTTATTTAGTTTTGCTGATAATTGATTACTCGCTGGCCCCATCTTCTGGAACACATTACATTTAAGATAAATATTATCCTGTGTGCCAAGTTCAATGCCTTCACTGCTGATTTTGATATAAGAGCCACCACAAATAAGGGTGAGGTTGTCTTTGGCGGTAATGGTGACTTTGCCATCGACACTATCCACTTTGATATCTTGCTTGGCAGCCATATTGAGGTTGGCATTTTGGGCTTGCAGGTCGATATCACCTTGGTTGGCAAATAGTTTCATCCCCGATTTTTGGGCAAATAAGCCAATCGCCTCGCCCGATGAGAGGGTGACATT